>NZ_JAWJTF010000016.1:0-47788 GCF_048836525.1 Nostoc sp. CALU 546 | reverse complement strand
GTCGTCGAAGCCATCGCCGTTAATGTCCCCCGCACTGCTGACAGAGCCGCCTGAGAAGTCACCCGCATCAATGCCGTTAATTACAAAGCCGTTGCTGCCATCGAGGTCAGACAGGTTAAGACTGGCTCCAAACCCACTGCCGCTACCAAACACCACGTAGCTCTCCCCAGCTCTATCCTGACCGTTGGGGTCGGCACTTCTTGCCCCGATAATCAGGTCATCGAAGCCATCACCGTTAATGTCCCCCGCACTGCTGACAGATATAGGTATGCCTGAGTAGTCACCCGCATCAATGCCGTTAATTACAAAGCCGTTGCTGCCATCGAGGTCAGAAAGGTTGAGACTAGCTTCAAACCCACTGTTGCTGCCAAACACCACGTAGCTCTTCTCGGCCAAACTCTGATCATTGGGGTTGGCACGATATACCCCGATAATCAGATCATCGATGCCATCGCCATTAATGTCCCCCGCATTGCTGACAGAAAAGCCTGAGTTGTCACCCGCATCAATGCCGTTAATTACAAAGCCGTTGCTGCCGTTGAGCGTGGAAAGGTTCAAAACTGAAATAAATTTGGGTTTGGGTGCGTCATTGACTCCGTTAATGGTCAAATTGACGCTAGCTGTATTATTCAACTTGCCATTGTTAGCGCTGTATGTAAAGCTATCACTAGCGCTTTCACCCACAGCCAAACTTTCAAATTGAGCATTTGGGTCGTAGGTCAAGCTGCCATCAGCATTAAGGGTAATTAAAGCACCAGAATTCACGGTAATGGCAGTGCCAACAACAACTTCCTTACCATCAATAGCCGTCACCCTTAAGGAGTTGCTGTCGTTGGCTAAAATCTCTATATTAACGGCAGTGTCTTCGTCGGTGGTAGCCGTGTCATTAACTGGCATAGACGTAGGAGATGCAAAACCAAACACCACGTAGCTCTCCCCAGCTCTATCCTGACCGTTGTTGGGCGAGGCACTTCTTGCCCCGATAATCAGGTCATCGAAGCCATCACCGTTAATGTCCCCCGCACTGCTGACGGAAAAGCCTGAGTAGTCATAGCTATCAATGCCGTTAATTACAAAGCCGTTGCTGCCATCCAGTTCAGAGAGGTTAAGACTAGCTCCGAACCCACTGCTACTGCCAAACACCACGTAGCTCTCCCCGGTGCTATACTGACCGTTGAGGTCGGCACCAGGTGCCCCGATAATCAGGTCGTCGAAGCCATCGCCGTTAATGTCCCCCGCACTGCTGACGGAAAAGCCTGAATAATCATCCCTATCAATGCCGTTAATCACAAAGCCGTTGCTGCCATTCAGTTCAGAGAGGTTGAGACTTGCTCCAAACCCACTGCCGCTACCAAAAACCACGTAGCTCTCCCCAGACCTAAACTGAAGGGTGGAGAAGCCTTTTCTTACCCCGATAATCAGGTCATCGAAGCCATCGCCATTAATGTCCCCCGCATTGCTGACAGAGTTGCCTGAGTTGTCATAGCTATCAATGCCGTTAATCACAAAGCCGTTCCTGCCATCCAGGTCAGAGAGGTTGAGACTGGCTCCAAACCCACTGCCGCTACCAAAAACCACGTAGCTCTCCCCGGCATAATACTGACCATTGGGGGAGGCACCTGTTGCCGCGATAATCAGGTCGTCGAAGCCATCGCCGTTAATGTCACCCGCACTGCTGACAGAGTTGCCTGAGAAGTCATCGCTATCAATGCCGTTAATCACAAAGCCGTTGCTGCCATCCAGGTCAGAGAGGTTGAGACTGGCTCCAAACCCACTACCGCTACCAAAGACCACGTAGCTCTCCCCGCCTCTATCCTGACCGTTGGGGTCGGCACTTCTTGCCCCGATAATCAGGTCATCGAAGCCATCGCCATTAATGTCCCCCGCATTGCTGACGGATGTGCCTGAGTTGTCATAGCTATCAATGCCGTTAATCACAAAGCCGTTGCTGCCATCCAGGTCAGAGAGGTTGAGACTGGCTCCAAACCCACTGCCGCTACCAAACACCACGTAGCTCTCCCCGGCGCTATACTGACCGTTGGGGTCGGCACTTCCTGCCCCGATAATCAGGTCGTCGAAGCCATCGCTGTTAATGTCCCCCGCACTGCTGACGGAGCCGCCTGATACGTCACTCCTATTAATGCCGTTAATTACAAAGCCGTTGCTGCCATTGAGGTCAGAAAGGTTGAGACTAGCTCCAAACCCACTGCCGCTACCAAAGACTACGTAGCTCTCCCCGGCATAATTCTGACCGTTGGGATCGGCACGATATGCCCCAATAATCAGGTCGTCAAAGCCATCGCCGTTAATGTCACCCGCACTGCTGACAGATGTGCCTGATTCGTCACCCCTATTAATGCCGTTAATTACAAAGCCGTTGCTGCCATTGAGGTCAGATAGATTTAAAAATGTATTCGCCATTATTCTTGATTCTCTTTATGAATGAATTTAGGTTGTGTTGTTTATCAGGTGTAAAGAGGCAAAATTTCACCTCTGGACTCATCCCATTGTCACCATCCGCCGAATTTCATCACTCTTGAAGCCGATCGCCATTGGACGACGTACCCCCCCAAGTGCCACCACGTCATATAATTCCAGTACCACCCCTTCCATTCGCAGGGAATGCACAATATCCCCACTCCGCAGGTCAATCACCAACAATCCACACCGAGGTTCGACGTTTTTTTGTTGCAATTTCTCATTTAGGGGCAACCCACTAAAGGTCTTATTGTGCCTCGGCTGAGAAATCCCCACGATCGCAAAGTCGCCATGAAATGCACAACCACGCATGTATCCTGGACAAAAAGCCACGGGTTCAAAGCTGCCTCGTTCTAAGTCGACATACCCAAAATCGCCTGTCCCAGAGTTGAGTAACCACAGCTTGTCTCTATACCACCGAGGAGAATGAGGCATAGAAAGCCCCTTTAGTACTATCTCGTTACTCTCTACATCAATGACGCAACCACCATCAACCCGCCTGTCCCGCCATCCCTCCGCCGCATCTGATTGACTAACAACAGTGACGTATTTGGGTTGACCATCCCGCATTGCCAAACCGTTGAAATGACACCTATCTTCCGCTGCCAATTTACTAATAAATGGCGGTTGCCACAGGGGTATGAAACTGTGGGTGGGGCTAACTTTTGATAAACAGCTAAATAGCGTATTGACAAATATTAGATTCTCTGATTCATTTAAACCACCACTGGCAATTTTGCCGTTTGGGAGTGGGGAATTACTCAGAGCAATATCGTGAATATCTAAGTCGCCTGTTACACAACTCATCTGGGGCAAATAAACAGCATCGTAGTTGTCGTGAACTTGTCCCGGCTGTAGTATGTTCTCGAAGCGCCACAGTTGATAAAGCGTACTCATATACAAACTCCTCCCACAGGCGTACAAACCCATGCAGCGCTCAAAGGTGCGCTCGAAGACTGAGAGTTTGCCGTTTGGTTGCAAGCCAACGAAAAATAATTTACCTGCTTGATAGGTGCTGAAAGCTAGACTGAGATTCTGCTCTAACAGCCAAGGTGTGAATTGCCGTGAGGCATTTATTTCTAAGCTTTTAGTTGCAGCTACAGGAAATTGATTCATTTTTCTATCAGGGAGGAAAATTAAACACGATCTTATCCCGATGTAGGTTTATTCACTCTTGAATTATCTCTTTCTTCAGTAAGATCACATAACCTGCTTCACCAAATCTTGAAGATATAACTTTTTATCTAATTTGATAAATGATCAAATTTACATTAAATTAACTTTATTATTCGTTTGCGAATATTTTTTTTACTGATTATAAATTCCATATACTATGAAATTCTCTGTGTTTATTGACGAAAACACATTTTCTTTTTGTGTTATGGCTCATTATGTGATATTAGTTTTTACTAAAAATACATAAGTAAATTCTATAAATATAAATAGAGAACAATCTCACATCAGCAAGAATCAAGTTCATACAAGCTTTATATTCCCCTTCCGTACCCAGGACTGTCACAATAGGTGATACCATTCACGAAAAATATGATACAGATTTAACCCCTGAAAGCTTTCCTGCATCTAATTTTTTTAATTGCGAATGGGCGAAAAAGCGAATTGTGAATTGGTATGATCGCTGTCCTTAATTTTGCGTAAGCGAAAGACCTGGATGTGCAAGTCACGGAAGATGCTGTTTACGTTAGCGGTGAGAGGAAATCAGAAACTAAAACTGATGAAAAAGGTGTTACCAGAAGTGAGTTTCATTACGGCAAATTTCAACGCGTAATTCCTCTATCGACTCGAATTCAAAATACTAACGTTACGGCAGATTATAAAGACGGCATCTTGAATCTGACACTGCCTAAAACTGAGCAAGAAAAGAACAAAGTTGTCAAGGTTAATTTAGAATAACCTGCTAACTAATGGTTTGCGCTCAGACTAATTTACCTCCAATGATTGATTGAAATAGTTAAGAGCTTGGTCATGCGAGTGACCAGGCTTTTTTCTAAGCAATTTAGCGTTGATAAAAAAGTACTAAAGACTTTCGAGATTTTTAAGCACCTCTGTGGCTGACTGATATCGTTGAGTGAAGTCAAAATGTACCATTCTATTTAAAATAATAACTAACGCATTTGTAGCCTCAGTTAGTTCGCGCCAATGTTGCCAAACCTGTTGATTCCCATCAGATTCTTTTGAAATAATTATTTCACCAGTGTTTGTGTCTCTACGAAATTCTCTTGGTTCTACCCCAGTTAAACCTTGTATCCCCATAATTCCCAACGCATAAATATCGCTGTTGAGTTTTGGCAATCCACTCATTTGTTCAGAAGGTGCATAATTAGGAGTGCCAATTGAAATGGTCTGAGCTTCTTGCTGCTGAGGCTGAATTTGCTTAACAGCACCAAAGTCAATTAAAACAATATGCCCATCTGATTCTCGTCTAATCAAGTTGCTAGGTTTAATATCTCGATGGATGACGCCATAACTGTGAACAAAAACAAGTACGTTTAAAACTTCTTTGAGCATCTCCACAACTTCAGCTTGTTTGAGTTGCTTCCCAGAGGATAGCTCTTTATCCATAGCGTGCCCTCGAACAAATTCTTGGACTAAAGAAAATTGTCGATTTTCTTCAAAAAAAGCTAGCAATTGGGGAATTTGTGGATGCTTACCCAAAGTTTCTAAAATTTCTGCTTCAGCGTCAAATAGGCGTCTGACGACATTTAAATATTCTGCATCTTGGCGGGGAGGTCGCAACTGTTTAACCACACACTGCGGATTACCAGGGCGCTGGATATCGTCAGCCAAATAAGTATTGCTAAATCCTCCAGAACCCAAGGGTTGAGTAATTTTGTAGCGGTTGTTTAGCAACGTGCCTAGCGAAATTTCCTGCCCAATGGAATCAGCAATTACCGTTGGCGCTTCATTTGCGGCATTGCCGCGCTGCCGTAAAAGACCTTGCAATTCCACAATTAATTGTTGGTGTTCTTGAACCCGTTGGGTAATTTCTTTTTGCTCTTGCTTCGTTTGATAAGCAGTATAAGCAAGGACACTCCCAGCGGTAAATACTAACCCCAACGCCGGAGATATTACTGGCAACCATCCAGCTTGGGTAAAAATGACAAAATTAGCTCCAAATAACACTGCAAGGGCTGTTGCTCCTGCTAATCCTAAGCCTAGTGGATGTTGAATTCGCCATACTAACAACCCACCAACTAAAGTCCATCCCCATATTAAAAGGACTTCACCCCACTCAGGCAAAAACCAAAATAGAGGCTGTTTGTTAAGAACAGCACTGAGAATTTGACTAACGCTGTGGGCATGAATCTCAATTCCGGCTATTTTGCCAGAATTATCTGACTTACCGCTAGCAAATGGTGTATTAAAAATATCATTTAAACTATTGGCTGTTGAACCAATCAAAACGATGCGGTCTTTGACCAAATCTGGTTTAACTTGATTTGCAAGTACTTCTGTAATAGTTACCTGTTGGGCAACTTGATTACCAGAACGGTAGTTAAGCAGGATTTGGTAGCCATTGGTATCGGCTTTTTGATAACCGCCAGCGTTACTTTGCAGAGGTTTAAATACTGTATCTCGTAGTTGTAATTCCTTTGTTGGGGTAAATTCTACTTGGATGCCTCCAACTTCCAAGTATTTGAGTGCTAGTTGCAAGCTAAAAGAATAAGTACTTTGACAAGAATCGGACTCCTCTGCATTTACCAATAATAGGTTGCGGCGAATTGTGGAATCAGTGTCTTCTACGACATCATTAAATCCTACTCGCTCTGCTTCAACCCCTTTTGGAGGTGCTATTCCCGGATTGTTAGAACCAGAATGTTTGCAGATAGGAATGATGATATCGCTCTGTTGTAGGCGTTGTAGGAGTTTTTCATGACCAGGCTGTACTGGTAAGTCACGAAATATATCTAGACCAATGGCTCGCGGTTCATAAGCTTCAAGTTTGGCTAATACTTGGTCTAGAAGTTCACCAGACAGGGGCCAATTCCATTTTTGGATATCTTTTTCACTTAAAGCAACAATCAACAGACGAGCGTCTGGGCCTGGGTCGGCACGTAATTGCATCATTTGGTCGTAGACCTTCATTTCCAGAGGCTCGAAAACCCCAAGTTTTTGAATGCCTACTAGTAAAAGTGTAGCGATCGCACTTGAAAGAATAACTGGCTGTCTAAATAAACTTTTAAAATTTGCAACCATCTTTTTAAATAGGTTTTACTTTAAAATATACGAATATTTTTAGATTAATTTTTATTATTGAAATTATTCTATGCAATTTGCAACTTTTCAAAAAATATAGTAATTATATTTTACGTATGAAAATCTTAAGCTTAAGACTAAGATTCCCGATTTTTACAAGAAATCGGGAATCTTATTGTTTATGAATCATTAAGTAGGGCTACATAAGACTCATATTTGATTGCTGAAAAAACTCCGTAAAACTCAAAAACCCTTCTTACCTATTGCCTTCTTGCCTATTGCCTATTGCTTTCTTGCCTATTGCCTGTCTACACAAATCAATTCAAAAATCAAAGCAGATTTCTATCCCTCTTTAAGATAATGCACGATCGCCTCTGCTGTTGGCAAATTAGTTGCCAGTAAAACTTGATTAATAGTACACAATCTCAGCAATGCTTCTTCATTTGCTTGACCAGACTGAGGTTGCAGCAAATCTCTCAGGAAAATAACTGCTAAAATCTCTCCGGCTCCAACCAATGAAGCAATTGTTTGATATCCTCCAGAAGTTGGTGCAGGGGTTTGTTGACTAATAGTTATTCCTGCTTGTTGATGTAAGACTTCACTAACAGATGGCCACGTAATTGTAAAGCTCTCTGAGAAAAATTCCTGATGTTGAGAAACAAATTCAGCAAGTTCTAATTTCTTGCTTTCGTGAGCAATGAGGACTATATTTCTTTCAATGAGCGTTTCTTCCGGAGTTTCCTCAAACTCATCTTCTTTTACTTCAGGAACTTCTTCAATAGTCTGACTGATACTCTCAGTAGCTCCACTTTCTATTGTTTTCAAGAATTGAATATCAGCGGAGTTAAAAACTTCACTTGCTTGTTCAGAAACATCATCAACATCTACACTGACTTCTTCAGTACTTGTATTACTCGAATCAATGTATTGACTGCTGAAAACTTCCGGGACGTTATCATCAAGCGTAGTCAACGTTTCAGGAACTTCATTGACTGTTTCATCAGTAGCAGAACTAGATTCTACTTCATCAACATCTGCGCTGTCTTCTGCTGTAAACAACGTATCTAAATTTACTACTTCATCACTGATATCCTGTGTCGCTTGGCTCAAGGGTTCTTCTGGCTGAATGTCCGCTTCTTCAGGAATTTGACTGATAGCCTCATCAACATCTGCACTAACTTCTTCTACTACTGGCGTATCCAAGTTTGCTACTTCATCATGAGTAGCTTCTGGAACGAAGCTCTCTTCCTTAGATACTTGGTGAAAAATATCGCGCGGCTGCACAAAAGTGACTTCTGCTGCTAGTGCTGCTTCCCATTCTGCATCTTCATCGGAAATAGATTCTGCAATGGTACTCTCCTGTGCAGGAACTTCGTTGAAAATATCACGCGGCTGTACGAAGGTGACTTCCGCTTCCAGTGCTGCCTCTAACTCTGCATACTCATCGTCGGTAGCTTCTGGAATGGCACTTGTATCACGCTGCTGGACGATAGTAGATTCTGCCGCTAGTGCTGCTTCCAAGTCTGCAATCTCGTCGTCGGTAGCTTCTGGAAGAATACTTTCCTCTTCAGGAGTTTCAATAATGTTTTCAGGTGGAGCGATCGCATCATCAGCTACAGTAAAAGAAACTTCCTCACCATCTTCGCTGACTTCTGCAACTTCTACTTCCTCAACATCTGCGCTGACTTCTGTTGTAACTAAACGCAAATCCACAATTTCATCACGAACATCGTGTGGAACTTCGCTGACTGCTTCTGGTAACTGAATGATGTTTTCAGGGGCGATTATCTCAACAACCGGGATGACATCATCACCTTGATTAGAAACAACTTCGGAGATTTCGCTGATTTCTGGGGAAGGTGTTTCTACTTCGGGAGTAATTGGCGCTGCAACTTCGTTGACTACTTCTGGGGCTGGAGTAGCAACGTTGGGAGTGCTGATATTTTCAGGCGATCGCGGCCGAGAAAACAGTGAAGGATCTATAATTCTAAAGACTGTCTCTGGTTGCTCATAAGCAGGAGCAACTGCTTCTAAGATCAAAACATAATCTGCAATCCGAATAACGTCTCCATCGCTCAAAGAATATGGTCGATCTTTTTCAGCTTGTTTCCCATTAAATATTGATCCATTTCTACTGCCAAGGTCAGAGAAGTAGTAATTTCCACCTTTCACAAAAAACTTAGCGTGTACCCGACTAATATCAGGGCTGTCTAGTAGTAAATCAGAATCAGGAGAACGACCTATTAGCCATTCTCCTCTCGTTGGATTTTCTATGGTAAGGTCAACTTCATTGACTTCATTTAAAGTTGGTGAGTAGCTAACTTTTACTTTCATATTAATTTTTGGTTAATTTTATTGATTTCCGCTACCCAGCGCTGACGGGTAGTATGTTCTAAATTTAAAATATCATCTTGCGACCAGTGGAAATGATAAGCAATAAAAGCTACCTCCTCATATAAAGTATCAGAGGGGTAGCTTAGGACTCCCCCGCTAGTTCTAGCTCCACTGAAAATTGATTATTACAGTGGGGACATTGTGTCGGAATATTTACATTGCCTTGCTGATTAATTCGATTGTAAAATTCTCGGAGATAGGCAATGTCATGTAAAAGCAGTCCTTCGAGTAAATCAGGACTAACAGAGTTGAAACTACCCAAGCGAGTAATAACTCGTGCAAGCATCACCAATACACCGTAAGCTGGATTTTCCTGAACTCCGCGTTCTTGTTGCACCAAAATTTCATCTTTGGCGGTGGCTAAACGCATTACCCCATGACGATGTACTCGGTGTTCACCATCACTCAATCCTCTAGGAAGAGTGAAGGCAAATTCTGTGCAGAGAGTATCCTTTTTACGGCGCATAGGTAATTTAATTTGGGCATTGGGAATTGGAAATTGACTGGTTCCTAGCCTGAAGGCTGGGAACCCATTCTGGGAGGCTCCGCCTCCTCTTTGTTGACAAGAGGTAGAACCTCTGAGAATACATTTCCAGCCTGGAGGCTGGGAACGAGGCTAATGAGTCTTTGAACTCCATTCATGAGCCTTTGATACTCGTGAATGAGTCTTTGAACTCCGTTAACGAGTCTTTGAACTCCGTTAATGAGCCTTTGATACTCGTGAATGAGTCTTTGAACTCCGTTAATGAGCCTTTGAACTCCGTTAACGAGTCTTTGAACTCCGTTAATGAGCCTTTGATACTCGTGAATGAGTCTTTGAACTCCGTTAACGAGCCTCTGAACTCCGTTAATGAGTTTTTATCTCTATTCTCTACTCTCCTGCTCCCTGCTCCCTCATCCCAATTCCCCAGTCCCCAGTCCCCTTTCCCCAATTCAATTTTGAAGAAGTGCTTCGGGAGAATTTACTGTATCTTCCGGTATGGAAGTTTCGCCTTCCAAGCCATTAATTCGTCGGTAAAAATCTTGGAGGTAATTTAAATCTTGGGAAAAAAAGTTTTCCACGATTGCAGGAGTCACTTCTGATAAAGCACCCAAGTGGGTAATCACTCGCGCCAAGATAATAATTGTGGCATAAACGGGATTAGCTTTAACGCGGGGGTCACGCAAGGGTGCAATTTCGTCTATCGCCGTTGATAATCGCATTACGCCTTTACGGTGGAGGTTGCCTTCAGAGTCTAGATACCCCTTTGGCAGTGTAAATTCAAACTCTGTGGGAAACATACTCCTCCTAAATTACTTCAAGCGTTTAAATTCCTCAAAAGCAACCTCCACCTCCTCAATTTCGATGTCATGGCTGCGGGCGTTAACATCGGCAATTTTGTAACTTGCGGGCCAAGCACCGGCTAATTCAAATCTAGCTACTTCTTGATTTGCCTGATTATAAATAGACAAAGCAACAAGTCTACGTTGCTGTGACCAATTACCTTTTTCGACTTTTTCAAACCACTTCCAAAAATCCATAGAGTTGGTAGTACCTCTACGCAGAGTGAGATTACCACTCTTGGGATTGCTAGGAAGCTTAGTTCTCACCACCTGACCTTTTGATTGCCCTTTTGTACCCCAGGTTTGAGAAGTAACTTCAGAAATTTCAATTACCTCTTGGGTTCTTTTGAAGCCTTGACACTCCAAAAAAAAGCAATTGGCATCGTTTTGACCTTCTAGTGTCAGTTCCAAATAGAACCGATGGGCTGTCAGAACTTCTGGAATTCGGCTTGCGGATTGTACCACTGTTAATTACTGCAAATGCTAATTATTTGATTCGTTTAATTCCTTCGTGAACCAATTCAATAGTTTCATTCGCCATTTCACCACCAGAAGCAGTTAGGGTAGGCCCGGTGTATTTACAGGGATAGCAATTGACAATGTTCCAGCGTGCTTTTTCAGAGCCTTGTTGGTCGTAAGCAACAACCGAGCCAGTTTTACGATTCTGTGCCCACTTCCGAGGGTCTCCCATGTCTTCGTTACAGTCTTGATACCATTTATAAAGGTCTATATCATCAGTGGCGATGACTTTGACTGTGATGTTGGTAAATTTAACAACAGTTGGTGTAGCTTGACGCATGAGTTTTGCGCCCTTAGATGAACCGTGGACTTCTTGCGCTGGTGTATTTTCAACGCCTAGTCCGCTAATTTCTTTGATGAATTTATCAGTAATTCCGTCAGCCTCAAAGTAAAACTTACAAGAGGTTAAAAATTCGCCTGCCATACTTTTAGACTCCTTTGTGTGTAATTAATTTTGGGAATAGGGAATAGGGAATGGGGAAAAGCAATGCCCAATGCCCTATTCGCTATCTTCAATGCCATTCCATTGGCTGATGCGGAAAACAACAAATTCAGCCGGTCTGACGGGACAAACACCGACTTCAATATATAAACGTCCTAAAATTCTGGTTTCTGGTGGGTTTAATTCTTCGTCGCACTTCACATAAAATGCTTGGGCTGGAGATGCACCAAATAAAGCACCTTCACGCCAGATACGCTCTAAGAAGTTACTGACGGTGCGGGTGACACGTGCCCATAAATCTTGGTCGTTCGGTTCAAAAACTACCCACTGAGTCCCCAATTCTAAGGATTTTTCGATATAGCTAATTAATCTACGCACACTGATGTAACGCCACTCTGTTTTATCTGGCTCAACTAAAGTGCGTGCGCCCCAAATGCGGATACCTCGGTTGGGGAAGTTGCGAATACAATTTATTCCAAGTGGGTTTAATAGTTCTTGTTCGCGGAAGTTGGTGTCATAGCCCAAACCGATTACGCCTCTAGGAACTTCATTTGCAGGGGCTTTGTAAACTCCTCTGGTTTCGTCGGTGCGGGCCCAAACACCCATTACATGACCACAAGGAGGTACTAAAATTGGATTACCGCGATCGCGTGGATTGGGTACTTTAATCCAAGGATAATAAAGGGCCGCAAACATGGAACGACGGTTAAATCTATTCAACCACTCCACTACTTGTTGCGGTTTGACGGCTTCTGGTGGCGCATCCAGTACAACCATGCGGTTGGGCGGATTGGGAATATCGCCACTGGCGGAACCCTCGCACATACTAATCATCAACTCAATGATGCCGTGGACTTGATCTAAATTCAGTACTTGCTCTTGATAAGCCCGCATCACATCAGGACAAGCCAGCATTGTGATTTCATCAACTTCAAAGATACCGCGTACTCCGGTGCGATCGTCTCGAACCCCTTCTAAATTTTGCGAAAATCTATCGGGTGGGGCGGCGACAATGGGCGGTGCTAGTTCATATTGACCATTCACGGGACGACGAGCTAAAGGTTGTCCACTTTGAGTTATGTCTTCTACAGTGACATACATGGAATTTCTCAATGCCGCCAGCGCATAAGTTGCAACTTGAGCATTCGGTTCGCGGTTCATGCTCAAGTTTTCGTATTCCTCTAGAAGTTCATCTCCCCGACGAATTTGGATGGTGAAATATTCACCTGTATTTGGAGGTGCTTCTCCTTCAGTACCTTCAGGTAAGGCGCGGGGCGAACCATCAATAATTACAATATTTACTAATCCACCTGATGCTTGCTCAGGACGCAAAGTAAAGCGCAGGGCTGGACGATTACCTCTAGAGTTGATTCTGAGGGTAGCCGGTTCTGGAGTCGCCTGTCTGGGTGCGCCTGGTAACTGAGTCCCAATGCTTGTCACCCAGCAGCGACCGCCACCATTCATAAAGTAGCCGTAGACTGAAAAGGGTAAATAAGCGTTGAAGTCGGTGAAACCATCAGAATTGGGACGGGCAAAGTAGTTTAAAAATTGCGTCCAAGTGGTTACTAGCATGGGCTTGTATAACTCAGCCCCACCTCGGACATCTTCAGTAAAGCCTACAAATCCGGCAACTGCTGTGCTAACACCTTCAATTGGTCGGCTACCCCGGTCAATTTCTTCGATATAGACACCAGGAGCAAAGTAATCAAGTCTAGCCATGAAAGTCTCTCCAAGTCAGTAAAAATCTAATTATTCAGGAGTTAGAAATATTTCTTTGAAAGTATGACTTTGGTTATCTACCAATGCATTGACGTTTTGGGGTAAATAGCCAGGATGATTCAGTGTCAAAACATAATTACCTAAATGAAGGTCTTCAAAGAAGAACAGCCCTTCTTTAGTGGTTAATATGGATTTTTCAGTTCCCCTCACAGCCACTTCTGTCGCTACCAACGGCAGATTTGTCACCGCACTTTTGACAATACCTGCGATCGCAACTCGCCTGGTTAATACTAGACTGTCACTATCGCGAGACAATTGATTTCGCAAATTGAAAATTCGCTCCCAAACCAAAGGTACTGGAGTCGGTTGTGGCTCGAAGGGAATTGTAACTGTCAAATATAAGGCTGAACGCAATGGCACGTTGAGAGCGCTCCATAAAGAGCCAATCTCAATTGGTGGCTCTAGGGCAACTGTCAGGTTCAAATTACCATAGCCCCGTAATTCCGGAACCAAAAACTCCTCTTCCAAGGTGCGATGGCGCAACAGCACAGTCAACGCCTCACTAATAAAGTGATGCTCACCTAAAGCTGTTCTATCCCACGCTGTTAATAGCAGCGAAACATCAAACCAAGCTGGTGCCCAATTTACAGTAGCAGGTTGTAGAGCGCGTGTTAGCTTGCGTTCAACTTGCCTGCCAGAATGTTGTACCTGCTTACTCTCACGTATATCAAAAATGTATAAATTGAGAGTCGGGCCTGCTCCCTCTTCCCTCCGATTACCAGGATGGCTAAAGTCAATTTGCTCTGTACTGGTAAGTGAGGTTCCTCCAGCGAGAATTTCGGCTAAAGTTTGAAGAACGAAGATAAGCATGAAGGTGTTCTGCTGGTAGCTAATCCAGATGCATCTACAGTATATGTATCAGCCTTCTAAAGTTAATTAGACTTTTGTCGATATTTTGGGATTGGGCATTGGGCATTGTCTCATGGATAAATTCCCTGTAGAGACGGCGATTTATTGCGTTTCTCTAACCGTCAAAATGAATTTGACAGACCATTAGAGAAGATTTAGATTTTCAAAAATCCGAAAAGCGGTAACTTCAGTTTGTAGATTAGTCTGGAATAGTTCTTAATCGGACGCACTACATTTTTTGTGGGGCGGGCAATTTTACCATTGGTGTTAAATGTGAAAGCCATATTAGAACAAGCTTTTAGATATGTCTCGTTCCCAGTCTCCGACTGGGAATGCCCATCGTTGAGGCTCCGCCTCTAGACTTGCGGCTCTGCCGCTTTTGAGTTGCATTTCTAGCCATAGGCTGGAAACGAGATTTGAAAAGGGTTTTACTTTAAGTTGACACCAATAGCGACACACTTATCTCACAAAAGTTATTGAGTTGTGACTAATACAACTATTAAATGCTTGTATATACTTAGAAAAATCACATGCGGTTTTGAATGTAAACTTAATAATTCTTTGTATTAATGAGTTACAAAGATAACTTAACAAAAAAATAAACATTCCTGAGACTGCATAATTTTATACTGGTCAGCAGAAGAGTAAAAACATTTGGTTGCAAAAAGCGAGTGAAGCTATGACACTAAGCTTTTCTGTACAAAAACTAGACAATGGCTCTAATTATTTGAATTCCTCAGAAATTCAGAGCTTTTGTCAGCTTGAGTCTGAGCAGTTAACTAGTCAATATCCAATTTTTTTCGCTCGGATTGTCTATCATGATTCGTTATTGAGAGCTAATCAGGAAATTATCAATTATGGTCAAGACCAAGCTCCTTTTTGCCAAAAGACTTTAGCTTATTTGCGCTCAGAGGTATGGCTGACAGATTTTCCGCCTGTTTTGACTTTACATAAATTTAGACTTAAGGACTTTTCATGCATTTCCTACATTTGCCCCATATCCTATAGAAATCAAAAACCTGAATACATTCAAATTATTACTCGTGAACCTCTCTCATTGAATTTGCAATTATATGTAAAACGTTCTGCGATGCTCCTGAGTAACTATGTAGATATTTACTTAGACTATGGAAGACAAAAAACTGAAATTCAACTCCTGGAAGATATCCTGCATCGAGTAGGACATCAATTGCGTAACTCTCTAGGACTCATAGGATTGTATGCACATAATTTATGCTTAGGATTAAAGGATAGCCCTTGGCAAGAACAAGCAACAATTATTGGCGAAAGCATACAAAATTTAGATATTAATTTAAACGAACTGATTGATTGTGGTCAAAGTGCAAAATTAAGGATCACACTTCAAGATTTAAGAAGCATAGTGGTTGAAAGCATCACAAATTTACAGCCTCTAATTAATCAGAAAAAACTTAAAATATTGATTCCCGATACATCGACAATACTCAAGATAGACAGATTACAAATCAAACAAGTATTTGACAATATCCTCAGCAATGCTGTTCATTTCAGCCCTAATTCAGGAACTATAACCTGTAACTGGCAAATTTTTCAAGATGAAGTTTTAATTAAAATTTCTGACCAAGGGTCAGGACTATCTCAAGAAGATTTACAAAAAGTATTTACCCCATTTTATTCCCGGCGGAAAGGAGGCACAGGACTGGGTTTAACTATTGCTAAAAAAATTATTCTGGATCATCAAGGAAGTATCTGGGCGCAAGTTTTATCAGAAAGTGGGGCACAATTTTCGATGATTTTGCCTCGACCAAGAAGCGGATAAATAATTCGTAATTCTTAATTCTTAATTCGTAGTTTGTAATTAATAAAGATGGCTAATGATAGTAAGAAACTTTCGGTTTTGCTGGTAGACGACGAAGAACGCTTTCGTCAAGGGTTACGTACTCTCCTGAATTTTTATAGTATTAATTCTGCATTACCTGTAGAAGTTATGGGTGATGCGGATTCTGTAGAGCAGGTTTTAAAGTTTACAGCCCAGAAGTGTCCAGATTTAATTTTGCTGGATATGCAATTAAAAGGATGTGATGGGATTACAGTTTTAGCACGTCTTAAGGAAACTGCTTATACTGGCAAAGTTTTAGTATTATCGGCTCATCAAGAAGACGACTGGATTTTTAGAGCAATGCAAGCGGGAGCCGCAGGTTATGTGTTTAAAAATCGTTTAGCAACCCAATTGTGTGAGGCTATTGACACTGTTACAAGGTCGGAAATTTATCTACCTTCAGAAGTTGCTAGTCGATTTTTCCGGTTTTTTCAGGCTTATTCAGATTCTTGTGTAAAAGCGTGTCATGAAGTGCATTTAACCGAAAGAGAGCAAGAGGTTTTATACTGGTTAACTCAAGGTGCTTCTAATGAAGAAATCGCTAAACATCTATATGTAACAGTTGCTACTGTTAAGGCGCATCTCACCAGTATTTTTGAAAAATTGAAGGTTACTAGCCGGACTCAAGCGATTGTGACAGCCCTCAAGTTAGGATTAGTTCACGCTTGAGCGCGACGGAAGTAATCGGCGCAATTCACGAAACTCTTTGTATATGCCTTCATTTGAATCTTTATATCAAGAATACCCCTGCTCGTATAATTCTCCCTTAAATTGCGATCGCCCTTTCCAAACGGCACAGCAAATTAAGGGCGCTAAGTTTTGCTTGGAATGTGGTTTTCCAGCAACTTTACCGCAGGAGGCTGAGATTAAAGGAAGTCAGGGGACTTATCAAATAGCTAGTTTTATTGGTGTGCGGGGTTTAGGCCGCTTATACTCAGGTGTTCAACTCAAGGACAAACAGCCTGTCATCATCAAAGAATACCTCCTACCCAATCGTTGTTTTAATGAAAACGAGACTCAAAAGCGCAAAGAGACTTTCAAACGAGTGGGTGGGATAAGTTTAGCCGATAGTCGAATTCAAAACTTCCGTCTTGTGGAAACTAAAGAAGCGATCGCAGATGAAAAAGGAAAACGCTGTTATCTAGTTACTCAAGGAATAGACTCATCCCAAACTTTAGCTAAGTATCTCATAGAAAAAGGAGCAATGATATCTGCCGATGTGCGTGAGGTACTAAATCAAGGTTTGCAAACTCTCCAGTTTCTCCATACCCAAAAGCTGCGTTTTCCCTCGAATCAAACACAACTCGGTATAACTCACGGCAACATCAGTTTAGATAGTACCTTAATTAAAATAGAAAATAATCAAAAGTTTTCTATATACTTTTGTGATTTAGCTATTTGGGAAAACTTATTTATTCCACCTATTATTGCTCAACCCACTCCCGCTAGACCTGAGCAAGATTTAGAATCATTAGGCTTACTAGCCTTTTATTTATGGACAGGACGGACAACTAACTTTTTATCCAACCAGCCTCTCGATCCTAGAGATAATCAACAATGGCCAGATACCGATAGCCATTTAAAGCAGTTTATTTATCGACTAATTGGGTTAGAAACTCCTTTCGAGAACGCAGAAGCGGCTCGTCAAGCACTGCTGCAACTTCCCAAAGAAGATCATGGCAAAGGTTCAAGTTCCCTACGTTCGCCAGCTTCTAAAGAAACAGCAAAGCGTTTCCCAATGCCCTTAATATTGCTAGTAATTATGGCGTTATTACTACTCGGTGGGGGAATTTGGTATTGGCTTTGGGGCAGGAAAACAGATAATCCTAATCAATATATACTATGGTCTAGACTTGTGCGGAATTTCTCAGAAGTTCCCAACGTTCCTTCTGGGCAATTTACTTACACAGGAGAAAAAGAAAGTACATGGAGTTATATTTTAACGCAACCAGTAGACAACAGTCGCTTAGGAGATTTATTGACGAAACCAAAGCCAGATGCAACAGCAACATTTAAGTATGAATCTGTTTTGTCAGCAAATATAGGTAATCCAATTAAAAGTATTGCAGAAGTCCAAACAAGCCAAAAAGATTTTGCAATTACTAGTTTAGTAGACAATATCACAGATAAACTTGCTAAAAAACAGGTTGCTTATGATGGATTAATTGTTTTTGTAGCATTTAATAAAAGAGACTCAAATCTTGCTAATGCTTTGGGGGGACAAATCAATCTTGAGCAATTGCGTCAAATATACACAGGTAAAATTACTAATTGGCAGCAAATTAATCCCAAACTTCCAAATCTGACTGTGAAACCTTTTGCTCCAAATGAACCAGAAGCAATCAGTAAATTTCAGGAAATAGTTCTTAAAAACGCTCCCCAAGACGAAGCTTTATTTGCAGCGAAGGTTACTAAACTTGATACAACAAAAACCCAAAACCAGATCCGCAGTGAGACTTTAGAGGGGCGAACCACTGGGATTATCAGTTTTGGCATTATCAGTAAAACTTGGAAACAATGTACTGGCTATCCGCTAGCGATCGCAGATGGTAAAAAGTCAGCTATTCAACCTCTGTTTCAAAAACGCGATCGCCGCTCAATTAATCCCTCAGATGACTTATGTCAGCATGATGATTATTATGTTGATGTCACAACTTTCCAAAGCTACCCCCTGGGATACCCTATTTTTGTAGTGTACCCTAAAGACAGCAACCGCCTGCCTGGTGGTTCTACATTTGCCCAGATGCTAACTACTCGTCAGGGTCAGTGTTTACTTAGTAAAGTAGGTCTTGTAGCTTTACAACCTATGCCTGATGATATAAACTCCTATGCCTGCAAATCGGTGCCCTAATCCCAGTTGCGAATATTTTAACCGTGCCCTGCCTAACAATGCTAAGGTTTGTCCCTGGTGTTCCACTCCCGTGGGTAATGTAGTTGCTCCAACACCACAACCACCTATTCAACCACAGCCTAGTCAACAACCACCCAGTCAACAACCGCCAGTTCAGTATCAACGACCAGCAACAGACCAACCTAATTATCAGGTTCCCCAACAAGCTCCCGTTGATTATTCAACAGTTTATCAGCCACGGGTTTCTTATCCACCAACACCGCCTGTTTATACTCCCCCGCCTCAAAGAGCGCCAGTCTTAAAGCTGATTCATAGCACTGGAAGAGAATTTAACCTCGTTGGGGAAGGAGGCTATATTGGTCGCCGCAGTCAGAGTCCAGGAATAGCGCCGCCAGAAATTGACTTAACCGGCATTCCCAGTGAAGGAATAGTCTCTCGTCGTCATGCGCGAGTCGATTGGGACTGGTCGCAAAATTCATACATGATTGTTGATATGAGCACAAATGGTATTTATTTAAACAATACTTCTCTAACTCCTGGTATGCAATATCGCCTACTTAACGGTGACTCACTGCGATTTGGTCAGGATAACCTAGTTAACTTCACTGTATATATTGTGTAGTAAATTCGTAATTCGTAATTCAAGGTTACTAATGACAAATGACAAATGACCAATGACCAATGACAAATGAGCAATATATTTCGGGAATTCTTGCAAAAGGTAGGCGGTGGAAGTCACACGAGCGAAAATTTAACTCGTATAGAAGCAGCCACCGCTACTAAAATGATGCTGCTGGGTGAAGCGACACCAGCCCAAATCGGCGCGTTTTTGATTGCTCATCGAATCAAGCGTCCCACGGGGGAAGAGTTAGCCGGAATGTTGGATGCTTATGATGAACTGGGGCCAAAACTACAACCAATAGCCTCTGAGCGACCAGCGATCGCACTTGGCATTCCTTATGATGGCAGAACACGCACAGCACCAATTAGTCCGGTAACAGCTTTATTACTCGCCGCAGTGGGACAACCAGTGATAATGCACGGTGGCGATCGCCTACCAACTAAGTACGGTTTACCCCTAATAGATATCTGGCAGGGTTTAGGAGTCGATTGGACTACCCTAGCACTAGCAAAAACTCAGCAAGTATTTGAGCAAACGAGAATTGGCTTTATTTATCTACCTCAGCATTTTCCCTTAACTACAAGTATTTGGGAGTACCGTGACCAACTTGGCAAACGTCCACCCTTGGCGACAATGGAGCTAATTTGGTGTCCTTATGCTGGGGATGCTCACGTAATTGCTGGGTTTGTTCATCCGCCGACAGAAGGAATGTTTAAAATTGCTTTAGGGCTGCGGGGAGTAAAAAAATTTACATTAGTGAAAGGATTGGAAGGTAGTTGTGACTTACCACGCGATCGCACTGCAATTATCAGCTTATCTTCATCCGTAGCTTCCCAAGAGGTAGAGCGATTGCACCTCGTACCGCGCGATTACGGCTTTACTACCAAGAACGTACCCCTTGGAACTACTGAAGAATTGGTGGCGGATATTAAGGAAGTTTTAGCAGGTAAACCAGGTGAATTAATGCAAACAGCCTTGTGGAATGGCGGATTTTATCTATGGCGGAGTGGTATTTGTCCAGATATGCCAGAGGGTTTAGCTAAAGCAGAAGAATTATTAACCAATGGTGTGGTAGCAGCTAAACTCCAAGAACTCAGCCAGTCAGTAAATTAGCCGTCACCAGTGTTTGCACCAGTGTCATTAATTACGAATTACGTAGCTTGCTTCTCGCCCTTGGCGAGTATTACGAATTACGAATTACTTACTCAACAAATCCTCCAAAATAGATTTTTGTTGCAACCAATCTTGACCCACTTGGATACTGATATCCGAGCCGAGGTTACCCGTACTTTCCACGCGCACTTCTCCAAATCCCAAAGTGTTGCGAATTGATTCGGCACTTTCACCATCTCCTTGTTGGGCGACAATGTGAGTTACGTCTAGAGGTTCACCCCATGCTTTGGCTATATAGATGTTGCGATATCCAGATTTTTCCAAGGTGCTAATTAACGGTTGGAGGTTAGAGCGATCGCCACCTGTACTATCTTGAATTGCTACACGCAAATAGCGTGGATTAACCATCTGCTGCTCCTGGTCTGATTCCAAACCAAAGTGCTGAACCATGAGTTTGGCAATTCCATCTTTGTTGGGCAACCAATAGCTAGCATCATACTCATTCTTCTCGCTAAAGCGACCTGGCAGCATTAACATCTGCATATTAGAGCGATTTGTCCGGACTCCAAAACCCAATAGTGCCACTAACTCTTCAACAGTCAAGTTGGTATCAATGTAGTCTTTAACGACATCAAGAACTTTAGGTAATTGAGCAACAGTAGCAGGGTTGAGTGTTTGATCCATCAAGGCACGCATAACCATTTGCTGCCGCTGAATCCGACCAATATCACCAAGTTCATCATGACGAAACCGCAGCAATTGTAGTGCTTGATCGCCGTTGAGATGCTGCTTACCCGCCTTCAAATTGATGTACAAATGTTGAGAATCATCTTGATATTTCATATCTTTGGGGACGTAAACTGTTACACCACCCAAAGCATCAATCAGCTTACCAACTCCCAGAACGTTAATTCGGACATAGCGATCAATTCCCGCCCCACCTAAGAGATTACTGACGGTTTTAGCAGTTAAAGCTGGGCCACCTTCAACATTGGCATAATTAATTTTTTTCACTCCATACCCTTCTATTCGTGTGCGGGTATCTCTGGGAATGGAGAGCATAACTATTTTTTTCGTCTCTGGATCAAATTTGACCATGAGCATCACATCAGCAAGACCATCAAAGGAGTTTACTTGGGGCAGGTATTTGAGGTCTTTGGTTTCTTCGGGAGGGTTTTGGACATCTGGAGGAAGTACGCTCATCCCCATCACTAAGAGATTGACTGGGCGAGTTAATTCTGAAAATCGCATCACACCTCCAGAGATGCGATCGCTATCAAAGACAGCCTCATCCTGTGGACTTAGCTGGGCTTGTTGCAAAGGCGTACTGGTCAAAGACACCGCCAAAAGTGCCCCCGCTGTTGCGGACACCATTGCAATACCACTCATACCTACCCAAAACCACAGCCAACGTGCTGATTTCGAGTTCTGGGAAAGGGAAATTTTTCTACTGGACTTTGAGGCTTTTCCCGACTGGTTTTCTTCCGCCGAACTTCTTTGAATGGTCACAGACTTCCTCACACTTACTCAATAATCAAATTTGGTAAATTTGCAGACTAAAAACATCCAAACAAATCAACCCATAATAACTAACTCTTAATTATCAGTGCTAACTTTTTTAATGTAGTGTCAACCACAACACTTATAGCAGCATTTTTCCTTCTTTTGGGCCAACTTGGAGATGTTTTACTGAAGTATGGCAATAATAAACTAGATTTGACTAGATATATAGATAAATTAACCGTAATCTGTGACCAAATAAGTACAAATACGGATAATTTATTACCTGAAAAAATTAAGATAAATACTTGCCAATTACTCGTTCTGCTAAATTACTAAATCCTGGTAAACGTCCAGATTTGCCTTGCATCAGGCGCAAAATCAACCAGACACTTACTAAAAAATAACCAGATGTGAGAAAACTATTCAGGATAAATAGACGTAGCGGAAAAAAATCTGAAGTTGCGGCTCCGGTGACTAATAATAGATATCCTAACAGCCAAGTAAGTGCCAAAGTAATAGACAGACGACTAATAGCAACTTGTTCCCGACTACCTTGGCCCCGATAGAGAGTCCATAAGGATGGGAAAAAGCCGATAATCGGAACTAAATGTAAAAGCAATTGTGTTTTGGGCATAGGGCATGGGGCATTGGGCATTGGGCATTGGGCATTATTATTCTCCCCCCGCTCCTCTGCTCCCCTGCTCCCCTGCTCCCCTGCTCCCCACTCCCCAGTCTCTTTCGGTTCAAAATTTTCCATCGGGGTTAGTCTAACTCCTAAACTAGAAGGATGAACAAGACTCATATAGTTAGAGATAATAAGCTGTAAAGAAAGATTTAACTTAGTTCTATCCCGCAATCAGTTCAAAATGCAGACACGCAAGCTACTCGACTGGTGGCAAACATTTACTCCAATAGCGCGAATCGTGGCGATCGCGCTATTCGTTCCGCTGCTAGTTCTCAATGGTTGGGCACTTTCGGTATTTTTCAATTATTTCCATTCTCTCATAGTCATTTTAGTTGGAGCCTCAGTGCTAGCATTTCTGCTCAACTACCCCGTGAGTTGGATGGTGCATCATGGTGCTAGGCGAGAACAAGTCGCTATCCTAGTATTTCTCTTGGCTGTATCGATTTTATTGGCGTTGGGTGTGACACTTTTTCCTCTGGCCCTTACCCAAGCTCAACAACTGGTGGCTCGTTTGCCAGAATTGATCGACTCTGGACGCTCCCAGTTAATGATATTAAACGAAAAAGCTGAGACTTTTGGCTTACCGATTAATCTTGATGCTCTGGTAGTGCAAATCAACGATCGCGTCAAAGGACAATTGCAAGCGATCGCTGGACAAGTTTTAAATCTGGCTGTACTCACAGTTACTAGTCTGCTAGATATTCTCTTAACGATGGTTCTGACCTTCTATCTTTTACAGCATGGCGGTGAACTCTGGCAAAGTTTAGTCGAATGGCTACCGAATAAATTTCGCGATCCTTTCTCTAAAACAGTCCGCCTCAGCTTCCAAAATTTCTTCATCACCCAGTTGATTTTATCTACCTGTATGGCCTCAGCCCTAATTCCTACCTTTTTATGGCTGAAAGTGCCATTTGGGCTGTTATTTGGACTAACCATTGGACTCATGGCTCTCGTGCCCTTTGGCGGTTCTGTGGGCATCGCCTTGACTACACTATTGGTAGCATTGCAAGATTTCTCAATGGGTGTGAGAGTGTTGATAGCGGCGGTAATCATACAGCAAATTCTTGAAAACTTAATCGCGCCCCGAATTTTAGGCAGCTTTACAGGTTTAAATCCAGTTTGGATTTTAATTTCGGTCTTAACAGGGGCAAGAATTGGTGGACTGTTGGGTGTAATTGTGGCAGTACCCACCGCTGTTGTGATTAAGACTGCTTTAAGTGCCTTGCGTCTTGGGAGCCTAAGCAGCGACACAGACGATAGCGCCACAGCTGCATCCGTTACAGCAAATGAATCCCCGAAAGCTGAAGGTAAAAACACTCTAAGCATTTCTGAAGCGACATTACCCTAATTAAAGGAGGCAGGAGGTTTTCTCACTGCGGCTCGATGATGGAACCCATAAACAAAATACTTCCCGTCTGATTATCCCTAATCGCACAGAAGAAGGGACGATCAACAATCATTCGGAATGGTTCTGGCTCATCTCTCAAAGATGTTGCTACTATTCCCACTGAAGTAGCCGCAGCCGCTTCGGTTCCTTCTTCGTTCACTTCGACAAAAGTTTTATGTTTAACTTGGCTAATAGCAAAATTTTTACCCATGCCAGAAAAATTGGCTTTGTTACTGAAAGCCTCTCCCATGCCTAAAGTTTTCAAAGCATCATTGAGTGTAATATCATATTCTGTTTTGAAGCGAGGTAAGCGAATAAATCCTTCTTGTTTGTTGAACTGGGTCATCCATTTTTCCCAGTTCTCAACATTTAAATTTTGATAAAAAGTTTTGAGGTTAGAGTTTTCTTTGGGTAGGAAGATATAAAAACTGACTTTACCATCTTTGCCGTAAGGTAAACTAACAGCCTGAAATTGTTCGCTCTCATAATATCTATAGTCACCCTTTTGCGACATCATTGGGTGTTGTTTTTGCTTCCCAGATGTGATGTAAAAAGGGTGTTGAGCAGTTTCTTGTTTGTCAAACTCGTTGCTCCAATTACCTTTAAAATATATAGCATTAATCAGAAATAACACTTGATTGGGTTCAATCGTTTCAACTATTTTATTAATTTTGCCATTAGTATTTTCTTTTACCCAATTATTAATAGTACTAGATGCGGCGGCATCTTTAAAGTTTAAATTACTGACCTTAGTTTGATAGAAATCCTGGGTTCTTTTAAGGAAGTCTGGCGCAAAGCTAACATCTTGATTTGCCCAAAGTGAGTTAGCGATATTCAGTTGCACTTTCGCATCCGAATTGTCTAAAAGCTGTTTTAATGCCGCCGCGTAAGAAGAGTTGATTTCTGGTAGATTCATCCCCTGCAATTCTAGAGTTTTTGCCATTGCTTGTTGAGTCGAGCCGCTAGCGCCGTTGTAGGTCATAGCAAGAGCGATCGCGACACTCGAAGGTGAGATAAAAACATTATTCTCACCTTGATCATTTTTCAGAACTTCTGAAAATAGTTTGAAGCCAAACTTATTGTTAGACTCAACGATTTTTGTATCAGTCTTGACTGTTTTTTTTTGCAATGGATTTTCTGGCTGAGGTAAATTAGATTGGGCAAGGGCACTTTTACTACTCTCGACTTGAGAACACCCTAATACACTGAATAGAACAACACTTGCAGCTGCCAAAGCATAACGTCTGCCCAGACTAACACCGTAACGTCTTTGCAGGAAATTTTCTTTTGCATCACTAAACTTTTGCCGATTCATTCTGCTACCTCACTTGCCAAAGATTCCCGATCTGTGCTTAGAGTTGACGCAGATACTGTGTCAATGACTAACTATTGCATTTGCTCTAATAGAAAAATCGGCTGTTACAGTTTTTGTAACAACAAGTTAGTGATTGAGAGCAATTAAACACAACTTCTGACAGTTGCTAACTCCTAATTGAGGCGGCTATACAGACGAGTGATGAAAAACTTTGATTTCTAGGAGTTTTTCTATTTTAGACACAAACGTATTGTAAGCTACGTAATCACAAAATAACCACTTGTGTTGAATTCTGATAGATAGAATAACTTTTCTCAATGGTATGAAATACACAATTTTCGTAGGGACGCACGGCTGTGCATCCCTGTTTCAATTGATAGGTACACTCCACCAAGCTAAACTATAGGGTTGAGTCGCTTCATTGAGCTTTTGACGAAACTGGACGCGGATTTTGTAATTGCCAGTAGCCGCAACTGGGCAGAAAATATGTTCTACACTATCGATTTGGCTGATTGAGGAGCAAACAGCACCAACCTCTGAATTTTGAGCATCAGATTTTACCAGATAAAGATCGAGATTATTCAAACCGCGATCGCGGAAACTTTCGCCCACATCATATTGCTGGTTTTTATTTTTATCGTTGAGTTCCACCAATCGATCCCAACTCAGGGTAACAGCAACAAAACTTCCCTGCTTTAACGGTTTTGCTAATATATAGTCAACAGAAGCTCCAACATCGACTGTGCGATAATCCCAACCAATAGCTGGCACCGCACCTGATGCTTGCCATTGACCAGCACTAAATTGCTGATAAGCGCGAGATACATTTAAATGACCCGCTCCCATTTGGGCATCCAAGGGAAGCTTTGAATCTTTGTAAGCATCAGAATCTAGCCAGCTTTGATTTTGTTTATCAATTAGCGTCCGCGTCATTCCCAACCGTAAGCCATCACCACTATCTAAAATTTTGTCTGCTGAATTCAGTAATACAGCTTTCATTACTTGATGACGTCGAGCATCAATGCTCCAGTTACGTTGTTTTGTCCGCATCTGTCGGTCAGCAAGTTCCTGCAATAGAGCAACCGTAGCCGTAACTTGAGGTGCTGCAAAACTTGTACCTGTAACTTTGTTCAATTTGCCATCTGGATTGAGCAAAGGTAGGTTATTTCCAGGAGCAACTAAACTGATGGCACGACGACCATCAAGGTTAAATTCTCTTCCAGCTAGCCTTCCACTCACTCCTTGGTTAGCACCAGCCAAATTAGCCACGTCTACTTTGTTAAAAACTCCCCCTCGGCGGGATGAAAAGGCCACGTTCATTGCGTTAAAATTATCTGTAGGGATGGGAATACCGCCCTTACCTTGGTTGCCTGCGATCGCATACAAAACATCATGAACGCGACTAGACCAGTCAACACATAAAGTTAGTAAAGCATTGCCGTCTAAAGTAGCCTCTGGTCTAGGATCGCGGCTCAGAGGTTCACCAAAACTAAAGTTAATGGCACGGACATCACCACTATTTTGTAGCGCTATGTGCTGGGCCGATAAGCACTCTTCTGGTTGACCCATATTTTTAGTGGAACCCACCGCCGATGAATACAGCCGCGCTCCCGGAGCAACTCCCGGCAAAGCCTTGTCTTGACTCACCATGACACCAGCGACATTGTAGGCGTGAGGGTCAACACCGCTATTAGACTTAGCTGGCCCATTGCGTAAGAAGACTGCCGCTAATGATATGGCACGATTTTTAGACACCGCCTTATCCCACCCAAACATTCCCGGTCGGCCAATTTCCACTTGACCAATAGCAATCTTACGACCGATTAAATTATAAGGAGGTTGGTGTAGCTTTAGAGCATCAATGCCGTTAGTTCCCAGCGCAGATTCTAAAGCTGAAGCAATTACTGGCACACTCAAATAAGAAGCACTTAATCCCAAAATTATCCAGGTTAGTTTTTTAGTCATTAGTTATTAGTCATTAGTCATTCAATTTTAGATTTTGAATTTGGGATTTGGGATTGAAGGAAAATCTAAAATCCAAAATTATGAGTCTTGCTCAATGTTTTGTTACAATGCGTACAGACGAGGACGCTTAAAAACCCACTAGCCATGACCCAAAACCTATCTCAAAAGCCCATTGTAATTGCTCCATCTATCCTGTCAGCCGATTTTAGTCGTCTGGGTGATGAAATTCGCGCCATAGACGCGGCCGGAGCAGATTGGATTCATGTTGATGTAATGGACGGTCGTTTTGTACCTAATATTACGATAGGCCCTCTGGTTGTGGAGGCGATTCGTCCGGTTACAACCAAGCCATTGGATGTCCACTTGATGATTGTGGAGCCAGAAAAGTATGTAGAGGGATTTGCTAAGGCGGGTGCAGATATTATCTCCGTACATGCAGAGCATAATGCTTCCCCACACCTACACCGCACCTTGGGGCAAATTAAAGAGCTTGGTAAGAAAGCTGGGGTTGTACTGAATCCTGGCACTCCTCTAGAGCTAATTGAATACGTTCTAGAATTGTGCGATTTAGTACTGATTATGAGCGTCAACCCTGGTTTTGGTGGTCAAAGCTTTATCCCTGGTGTGTTACCCAAAATTCGCAAGCTGCGTCAAATGTGTGATGAACGTGGTCTTGACCCTTGGATTGAAGTGGATGGAGGACTGAAGGCAAACAATACTTGGCAAGTTTTGGAAGCGGGAGCCAATGCAGTTGTCGCCGGTTCTGCTGTATTTAACGCTAAGGATTATGCTGAAGCCATTACAGCAATTCGCAACAGCAAGCGTCCTAGCCCAGAATTAGCTAAGGTTTAATTCATTTTTGGATTAACTATTCTCCACAAAAAAAGGTGAGTAAATTGCTCACCTTTTTTATGTGTAAATAAAAAAACTGGAAGCTATTCAAGTTTTGAACCTCCAGTAGTTACTATATAAATTGAAAGTTTAGAAACCAGAGATAATCCAGGTTGGGAGGACTAGGATTACAATAGTTGAAAGAGAAGCGTATGAGCTACTAGTTCTACCAGCCAAGGAAACGATTTCACCGTAACTTTTCTCTTTCTGTTCCTGGTATTGATGTTAAGCGTTTGCTTTATTAACTAAAGCAACACCAAGCACAGGATAGGAAGTCTTATAAGCATTACTCGCACCGTCTGCAGTCGGTTAAAGCTGTATAAAATTTGGATTGGGGGAATCCACCTCTCCAAATTTTCTTTGCTCAGACTTCCTCAAAAATAGAACCACCAGTAGCAACGGTTGGATCATCAGTCTTGGTTTAGGAGTTATTTACCCCATGAAATGCTGACTACTTTTGTAATCAGTTTGATTTATTTCATAGTCAGAACTAATCATTGATTTTATTTAATTAAATTAACTTGCTTGCCAATCACCTCTATTTTGGTTCAAGTTGTAGTTGTTATTAGTTTACCAATACTGTCAGTATATATTTGCCATTTTGGCAGATTTTTGCAAAAAGTTATCAAATTAATGAGTGCTATAGAAAACCTGCCATGCTATAAATTTTAAATTAGCATAGCAGGTTCTCAGAGACGGAATCACCTCTAGGGCAGAATCTATTGATTCAAAATACTTTTTAATTGAATCCACAAGATTTCAAGGATATATCTTGAGTATTCTCTGGTTTTAATGGTGATTTGCTCGATTGATGTTCGTTAATGTGCTGTGTCAATCTTTGGTCTAAACTACCACCACGGATGTCTGTTTTTTTCTTTCCAACGACTTCCAGATAAGCTAGGTCTTTAATTTTGCTTAAGCAGCTTGATGATACATTACTATCAGACCTAGAATCATTAGCGTGTTTCAGCATTTTGAGATTTTCACTTTGCTGTTGTTTGGTTCTGTTGGCTTGAGAGTTTTCTTTGAGCAACCGATTGTAGGTGCGATATGGAATGTAATGGAGAGGATTATAACCACCAAATCTCAGCATTAAAACACATGCCCAGGAATACTTCCCAGCAAGAATTGCTTCAACTACTTTGTCAAATTGTTGAGCCTTGACTGTCTTATCTAAGTTGTTACTAATGCCAGCAATGTCTTGATTCATCATAGTTTTTAGTTATCTGGGATGAAGTAAACTAGTTCAGGTTCTGCGATTGTTGCTGTTTCAATTGATGTGTACAGACTGCACTAGCCTTTTTGCAGCTGTGGAATCGCTTCTCGGAAATTATCAGCAATGGGACTGTGTTGGATGTTGACAAGAGATAAAAATCTATGAATCAACAGACGTGTACATAACTTTCCCAAGCTCTGATTGACTCTTGCAGCTTTGAGCGGTAAAGACTCAGGCTGATGATTCTTTCTTTCCATGAACTGACCTTTGATTAAAAACTTGATTGTTTTTAATCAAGTTTGTTGGCTGCTCAGTCTTAATTATCCAGATTCCCTCCAATGAATGGAAGAAACTGTAGCTTTTACTTTTTATTAAGTGAAAGTTCAAAATTTATCTTTTGTCTTGTCGGATGACTGATAGGACAAAATCTCAGTGTGATTATTGGTAGATGTAGTTTTATCTTGTTAAACTTTCTCAACTCCTAATTCAATAAATTGTCTCTGTTCAAACGGTTGTATTTCTTACTACTGCTGAATTAGGCATTTTCCGGGAAAATTGCATATTTTTTTGGATAGTGGAGAAAATTTATTTATCTTTGAGCGTTAACAACGTCATTCGTATTTATACTATTTTTTGTCGTTAATGTCATCTACTAAGTTAGCAGATTTATAAGCTAAATTTACTGAATGTATTCTGATACTTACTTGCGTATTGTGCAACTTTTACTTTTGTCCCTCTTTGCTAATTCATGGGGGGTCTTACCCCTCACACAATATCAATTTAAACCTTTTAGTATTGTCAAGTCACTAGAAAATATTACCATTAAATCTGATGTAAAACAACTTCTAAAAATAGTATATACAGAGAATAAAAAGTGTTAGCAGGCATGGTGTTGAGCCTATTTTTCAATAAGTTCAATTAGAGGACTATATCTATCAGCCTTGTATTTCTTGATTTACAAGAGCTACAGCTTCAGCGTATCTACATGAAAACGCTGTAAACTGATCATAAATATTTCATGAGTGTCAGTCATGAATTTATAGATAGCCTAGTTTTAAAATTAAATTACTGGTTATGAATAATAGAGGAATCGTAAGTTGTTTAAAAAGTCTCAGTACTCTTGTATGGGGTGTTAGCAGAACGTAACGCACCCTACATATATTTCAAAAACAAATAATAGTCTTATAGCTTTAATCATCATTATTATGACTAAAGTAAAATGACCATAACTGTATGCTTTTACCCAAAAAGGTGTGGCAGATTAAGTCTGTACAGCATTAAATAATTTTGTAATAGAGATAAAGCAGCTAATACAGAATATTATTAAGCTGATTTAGTAGTATTTTTTTATGTATTAATATTTAAAATATTTATAAACTTGAGATTAAAAATGTAGTGGTACTTGGACTAAATAGTAGTAAAAACACCAATTACCATGAGTTCTTCATGAATGCCTTGCTCAACAAGAATACCTCGGTCTAGAACACTGCGCTGTTAAGGTAATGCGCCAGATATCCAAAATCAGGAAGCTGATGGTAAAAAGATTAACGGAAAAGAAGCTTTATCCTATTTAGCTAGCTCCAAACTCTGGATGCGAAAGCCACGCCTTGGCTATGGTTGGGAAATCAATATGCGATCGCCTTTAACTCTCCAGACAACTATATAATGAATTTCTTGCCAATCAGCTATCTGTGGGTTATAATATGAGTCCGGCTTACTAAGACTCGCCCTCACTAATAGCGCTTCATATCCCAAAGTTTGGGCTACTTTTGCTAAACCCTGGAGAGATACACGTCTATGATCTACCCGCGCTAACTGAGGCAAAGTGTAGAGATTTAAACATAAGCTCCAGTATTGGCTAATCATTGCCAAGCACGTAGCACCACGATCTGGTGAACTTTGTTTTTGAGTAAAGGAATAGGAACGCCATAACCTAGCCTTTGATTGTGAACATAGTCTGGGAAATATTAGCAATATTTATCGCTAAAGCTAGTAATATTCGCATTTTTTGAAACGTAGTCTTGAATTCTCAATGCTTCAACTCTTACCATTACTGTAATTTTCCCTCGCTTCCGGAAACACTCGGAAAATAAAATCACAAATCTAGACTCTGCTTTCTCAGATGAAGATGGGCTAAATTTGGCAACGCGCATATTATATGTGGAATAGGGGAAAGGGGAAGGGGAAAAGGGAAAAAGATGTATTCAAAACCTTTTCCCTTTTCCCCTCTAACCAAACCGTATTGGTAGGGGTAGCTGTATACCCCTACGTGTGTTGCATGAAAACGAGAATGGCTTTGATAGCTAATCAATTAATAACTAAGTAAATTCCCCAAATCGCCATTGGTCGCAGGTAAGTGCTAGCGCGGAAAGTCCCCGCTGCGGTGATAGCTTCAGGTGTGCGAAATTGCAGACCATTGTTATAAATTTGCTGCACCACAGCTTGCGTCAACCTCAACGCTTCATCCTTCATTCCCATCTGCACGAGAAAAGCCGCCAGCCCAAAGTTTATCCCCGTCCAAACTTCTAGAGGGTGAGTAGCTTGGGGATTTTCTGGTGAACCATCAGGACGAACACCATTAGCAGCACCAAACTCACCATTGCAGAATTTCAAAAAGCAGGCATCATAAACAGTGTTTAGGGCAGAAAGGGCGCGATCGCTCGGTACAATATCAGGTAAATCCAGCAGACGGGCATAAAACTGTCCGCACAATTGATCTGCCATCACCACATCGGAACCACTTTCACTATCAAGTTTGTAATATTGCCCATTCCAGAGTTTTTCTTGGTAAATAGGAAGAGATTGTTGTAACCAAGTTTCATAGATAGATTTTTGGGCTGCCAACTCTGCTGTGTTACCTGTCTGGTAAGTTAATAAAATATCGCTAATTGCGATCGCAGCCTCTAGCGCCGCCAACCACAACCCACCACAATAGGCGCTGACACCCTGTAACCGCCAATCATCAAAGGTTTGGTCAGGCGCACCAGAATTTTCCGGAATCCCATCGCCATCAAGGTCAAAAGTTTTCAGGTAGTCAAGGGTTTGAACGATCGCATTCCAACAATCTGCTAAGAATTCTACATCGTCAGCACCCGTGAGCAGAAAATCACGATACACTTGCAAGACAAAATCACTACCCAAATCTTTCCACAAATTGCAGTCTTGATAGCTGGTGTAGTTAGTTTTCTCCCAAACGTGTTCATTGGGTGCGCCTAAATCGTGGGGTGTTGCACCTGCGACTTTACGAACTGCAATCGGGCTTTCTGCCTTAATTGTCATGTAATAACCAATGATTCGGGGAGTATCATCACCTTGAGGAATCGCCCTTGCAAATGCCCGAATCACCGACTTTTCTAATTCTGGAAACAGCATCAGCAGGGCAAAAGAGCCATATAACCGCACATCTAGACTTTCATACCAGCGGTAATCTAAGCACTCCAGCACCGCAAACTGACCGATGGGGTCAAGTTCTGATGCTGCACTCCAGAGAGTACCGCCGCTGGTGAGGTCATAAAGCTCATTAAATAGAGCCATTTTAAACCAGTCGGGTAAATCTTCCCGGTCGATAATCGGTTTTTGCCAACTTTGAATTTGCGATCGCCAACTTTGGTATTCTTGTAGGGCAGTAGATGCGATCGCCCAAGCATTATTTCCACTTTTACCAAAAAAGTCCGTATATCTGCGATAATAATCAACCCCAGCCGCAAATTCTGTAATGGGTAAATCCCAAGCGAGGACAAAGGGGATTTCGAGAGTTTCGCCTGGTTGGAGAGTGAAACGGAGTGCGATCGCAGCCCCTAATTGTGTATTATCTATTGCTGGAGTCGGATCTAGATAATTAGGCAAAGAACCATCTTTAGCAAAGCTTTCCCATATTTCCTCACCCGTTCCTTCTGGATTCCAGCGGGTGTGGTGGAATAATTCAACTTGGGGATGTTTCAGCGTCGCAATACACCAAGTTCCGTCACCTTCTTGCAAAGCATCACTACCAATCCGACCTAATACACAACCAAACTGTTGTGTATTTTCAACTATTTGGTTATAGTTTCCTTGACTTTCGCCCCAGCGTGGTTGGTATTCGTAAACCGGACTACCATCATCGCGCACTTGCACTTGGGGAGATTTGAGGGCATTAGTAAACCAGCCCACCATATTTTGCCAAGTCAGCATAATGCTGATAGTAATAGGTGCATCTGTGGGATTGTGGGCATTCCAGAGGAATAGTGCCACAGGGTAGCTAGTTTCTTGATAATTGCCTGCCCAGGCTGGTGAAAACTGCTCACAAGTCAACTGTGCTTGAAATACATTTTCATACACAAACCAGCTACGTGGATATAGCGCGTGATAATTGCCCGTTCCTTTTGTGTCGGCAAGTGTCGGATACCACTGCCAAGCTTGGAGAGTGCTATCATCGGGTGCTTGCGTAGACAAAGCGTAGGCTTGGGAAGATGTACCACTGGATTCAAACACACTGAATTGACAAGCGGGAACGTTTTTGAAGGTATGTTCACCACCGTCGATGTGCCACAGGTTGAAATCTCCCCGTGAAGAACGACCGATGCAACCTGCACCAAAGCCACCTAAAGGCGTACCATGCCAAGGGCCATCATCAATATTACTTGCGTAGCGGACGGTATAAGGTTTGTCCCAGCCTAAGCCGATAGGACGGCTCCAAGTACAAGAGGGAATTTTCGGGGAAAGTTGATTTGTCATCACCTGATGTTACAGCGTGCAGTTACGTCAATGAAGACTAACGCGATGTGTGATTTTTCTCAAGTAAAACGCGGTGATAGCATAATAATGTTTCAATCTTGGTTGAAGAAGGCAGTTCTTGCTGGAGGCTTCAGCGCTGGAGGAACAATTAGACGGGGTTATTTTGAAGCTAGGCTAATTATCATTTTTTCAAAAATTTTCAGCACATGTTCCTCTCCATTGTCCCTAGTAAAAATGCTAAAATTTGGGTGAGAATTGATTTCAATTAACCAATATTGATTATCTCGGTCTAATACGATATCTAAGCCACCATAATCAAGGTCTAATTCTTCAAAAACTGGTTTAGCAAAATTAGCAATATCTGACAATATTTGTGGATCGTTGATATACTTTGCTTTTGCACCATTCCAGTGCAGAGGGCTAAGATTCCCTGCAAACTCTGCATTACTTATATCTTTTTCATAGAGCAAAACTAACTCTTTATTTAAGAAAACTGCTCTATATTCAGATTTTATGTCAATAAACTCTTGAGCAAGAGCGACATAATCATACTTTTTAAAATTGACATTAAAAATTCCTTTTAAAGCATTTTCAATTTCATCTTGATTCTGACATAAAAATACATTATGTCCGCTAGAGCCAGAATTCCTTTTAACAATCACTGGCGTTTCAAAATTTTCTTTTATTTCTAATACGATATTTTGAATAGTTGGAAATTTTAAGTAGATTTTATACTCTATGTCACAAAAAGGAGAAAGAAAACCTACTGTCCGAGGAAGTTTAATTTTTTTATTTAAAACATGATAAGTGTATTCCTTATCTTTCATAAGATGTGATACTGCTTGATTAATCAATGGAGTGCTATAGTTACAAAAATAATGGGGTTTATTATTGAGTTTGATTTTGATTAAGTTTTCAGCAGGATGAATAACTTCATAGCTGATGTTTAAGTTGTTACAAGCTTGCAGCAATAGCGAAACGTTGTCTAACATAAATACTTCAAGTTAAACCTCTAAATTACGAATTATTTTAACTTGTTGTTTGCCGTTTAAAAATTACTATCTCAGTACCAACAACTGGGTTACGAGCTATTAGCCTCTTTTGGGAGTCGATAATTTCTAAATGGGTAAAATCAAGTTCTTGAGAGCGTTGTAATATCTCCGCAGCTAGTTTGTCTTGCTGAGATTCTTGGAGAGTATACCAATCATCACTAATTTTGACTGTCAGATTACTCGTGCGAAAGTTGGCTTCAATTGACTTTATCAGACCAGAGGCAATGCGATCGCTAATTTCGGCTACCTGATTTTCAATAGCCGCAATCAAGGCTTGTTCTGGTGTCAATTCTATGATTGGTGTCGGCGTTGGCGTTGGCGTGGGAGTTACTTCTGGTTCCGGTTCCGGCGTTGGTGGGGTGGTTTCTACTTCTGGCGGCGGCGTAATTTCCTCTGGTGGCTGTGGTTCAGGTGTAACTGACTCCGGTGGCGTGGTTATCGTTGGTGTCGGTACAGGAACCTCCTCAACTGGGGGAACTGTTGCTATTTCAGTAGGTTTACCAGTAAAGACAGTTGTAGTCGTCCAAACGAGAATTACAGCAATTCCAGTAACAATTCCCGTCAAAGCTGTATCTGATAACTTTGTTGACAAATTTGATGGTAAAAACAAGCGGATTGTCCTTAATAGTCCACCCCATCGCAACTGAATCTGCTGGAAAAAACTGGGTGTTTCCTCAGTACCAGGTAGGGGTGCTGTCTCCAGTTTGTCCACCGTTGTTTCTAAAACCCCAATCGTCCCTCGGAGAAGTTGGATAATTTTAGCCTTCCAAAATGGCTGAACTCTCTGGTAAGGTTTTTGGGGAGGTTGAGTTACTTGCTCATCCGTCGGTTTTGACTGATTGTCTTGTGACATGGAACTTTCACCAAAAGCAGCGAATCAAAGACAAACAACGTATATTATTACTGATGCTGCCTTCTTTTGCCTTAATGTATCATTTCGTTGCACATTGCTTCGGCTAATCTGACTATTTATTAAATTTGGTGAGCTATGAAACTAAAACGTCGTCAATTTTTATTTTTAAGTAGCCTCAGCGCCATTAGTACAGGATTTTTTTCCTGGATGTTAGTTCGTCAAAATAATCAAAGTGCTGATATTAGTGATTTAACAACAGCTATAGCCGCCAACCCAGTCAAAAAAGACTTGTTATTACGTTTTGTGTCTGTAGCAGATACGGGGACTGGAGCTAAAGGACAGTATGCTGTGGCTGGAGCAATGAATGCGTATCACAAACAAAATCCTTATGATTTAGTCGTTTTAGCTGGAGATAATATTTACAATAACGGCGAAATCGAGAAAATTAATGCAGTTTTTGAGCGTCCTTATCAAGGTTTACTCAAGCAAGGTGTGAAATTTCAGGCTTGTTTAGGTAATCACGATATTCGTACTGCTAATGGTGATCCACAAGTCAAGTATGCCGGCTTTAATATGAAGGGAAGACGCTACTATACATTTAGCCGTGGCTCTGTGCAATTTTTTGCTTTAGATACTAACAGTAATGCTGATTGGAAAAATCAACTACCTTGGTTAGAAAAAGAATTAAGTCTTAGTAAAGCCCCTTGGAAAGTCGTATTTGGCCACCATCCAATTTATTCATCTGGTGTCTATGGGACTAATACAGAGTTTATTAAAACTTTTACTCCGCTGTTTCAAAAATACGGCGTTCAAGTTTATATAAATGGTCACGAACACCATTATGAACGCACTCGTACTATTAATGGAACGACTTATTTAGTTACTGGTGGTGGTGCAGGGACTCGTCCTGTAGGGCGTTCAGAATGGACAGAGCATTCTGCTGAGAAGCTGAGTTTTGCCGCGTATGAGGTGTATCCAGATAGAATAGAAGTAAGTGCGATCGCTACTGATAAGCGCGTTTTTGATAAAGGTATTATTCAATTAAAATCAGCTTAGTTAGATGACTCAGCCAGAACTTCCTTCTGCACTCAACAATATTATAGAATCATCTCAAACGCCAGATGCTATATTTTCTGCATTATTGCCAGCCATAGGCGATTTTTTACAGTCTGACAGATGTTTTCTATACCTGCATAATCCACACACTAACCTTGGTAGAGTTGCCTTTTGTTGGATTCGCACTCCAGATGTACCAACTGTCTACAATGAAAAATGGGAAGCTCAACCCCCAACTTTAGTAGATGATGATCCAATGTTTGCGGCTGCGCTACGTGCTGAACCTTCAATCTTTGTCGAAGATGTAGAAACTGCTGATTCTCAGGTTTTAAATCGCGAATTTGAACAGAAGTATTTTGGACATCGCGCCCTGATTCATGCCCATATCCGCCAAGATGGCCAACTCTGGGGAATTTTACAACCATGCATTTTTGGTAATCCCAGAGTTTGGACTGAATATGAACGAGGGGTGATTAATAATCTTGTCGAAAAAATCACACCTTTGACAGTTTCTTATGTCAAGTCTGCTTTTGATTAGCTGTTTTTTACCGATTTCTTAACTGTATTGAATTACTACGTTCAGCGTTGTTAAAACTATGAAAGTCAAACGCTTGGAAATGCAATCCTTCCGTGGAATTGGCGATTTGACCCTGGAGTTTGATGAAACGAGTCCAACGGTACTTATCGGTATCAACGGCGTGGGAAAATCAAGTATTCTTGATTGTCTCGCTATTCTTTTGTCACAGTTTATAAGGGAGATTGTATATGCAGAGTCAATAAAGACAAATATGCTATTTATCAATAATTTATCTTATCGTTCTAGCAATCGTGATCAATATGAGAAATCTATTCCGGGAAAACCGGATATCGAAGAACGTTTCTTCAGCGAAGACGATATTACAAACGGACACAAGGAGACACATAATAGGATTAAAATTTTTCTGCAATCAAGGGAAGTAAGCTGGTTTCTTACAAACTCTAGTAAAGAACGCAGCGAAGATATAAAGAAAGAAAATGCGGAGTTAAACACAGTTGCTCAAGATATTTACCGTCAGTGGAAATCAAATCCTAAGTTTAACTTGCCTTTAGCCATTTATTACCCGGTTAAACGTTCGGTTCTTGGGATTGACATGGAAATTACAGAAACGCATTCATTGAAACAGATAGATGCTTATGATCAAGCACTAAATGGAGTACAAATTAGTTTCCATAGATTCTTTCAATGGTTTAGATCCTTGGAAGATTTAGAAAATGAAGAAAGGCGGGATAATCCTGAATTTAAAACCCAGCAGCTAGAAGCAGTAAGACAATCTATTTATTCATTAATTCCAGGGTTTTCTAACTTACGGGTACGGCGTTCACCCCTACGAATGACTGTGCGAAAACAAGGTGAAGAACTTACAGTTAATCAGTTATCTGATGGGGAGAAATGCTTGCTGGCAATGGTGGGAGATTTAGCACGACGATTAGCGATCGCCAACCCAGGTTTACCAGATCCACTCCAAGGTAGTGGTGTTGTTTTAATTGATGAAATTGAGTTACACTTACACCCCAAATGGCAACGAGAAATTATTCCAGCTTTGACAAGAACATTCCCCAATTGCCAATTTATTGTCACTACCCATTCGCCTCAAGTACTTAGCCAAGTCAAACCGGAAGGAATTTATATTCTAGAAAAAACAGACGAAGGTGTTATTGCTAAAAAACCAGAAAGTTCTTTTGGGAGAGATAGCAATCGCATTTTAGAAGACCTCATGGGTGTTCCAGAACGTCCACAGGAAATTAAGGAAAGTCTTTTAGAGCTTTTTCGACTAATTGATGCTGGAAATATAGAAGGTGCTAGGCAATTACGTCAACAATTGGCTCTTGAAATTGGAGCAGATGAGCCAGAGTTTGTTAAAGCGGATGTACTCATTCGGCGGAAGGAAATTCTCAACCGATGAAGTACATCAAAAAGAGTCAGGAACCAGAAAAATTTACCAAGTGGAAGGCTCTGGAAAATGATGATTGGAAACCTAGCTGGGATGATAATTTTCAAACACCAGAAAAACCTGTTGTACATGATGCTTTACTAAAAGATCAGGGATATATCTGTTGCTATTGTGGAATGCGTATCACTAGAGCAACTAGCCACATAGAACACCTAAAACCTCGTAGTACTTATCCAAATCTGGCACTTGAGTACACAAATCTCATCGCTTCATGTCAAGGAGAAAGTGAAGAACCTCCTACTGTTCCGGTGCATTGCGGACATAAGAAAAAGTATTGGTACGACGAAAATTTGATGGTTTCACCTTTGGAAATAGACTGTGGTGATTTTTTTAAATATCCTGCTTCAGGTGAAATTCAACCAACAGATAATCCAGGTAAAAAAGCTGTTGCTGAAACAACAATTAAGAAGCTTGCACTTGACATTGACAAATTGCAAAAGATGCGTAAAGTAGCAATTGATGCTGCATTACTAGCTACTGAAGGTTTGACTGAAATAGAAATACAACTACTTGCTGAAGGTTACGAAAAACCTGATGTTGATGGACAACATACTCCGTTTTGTGCTGCAATTAGCTATTTACTTAAAAACTATTTTTGATTGAGTAAAATGTCTGCGTAAGTGTAACCCGTCGTAAATATCACATTTACTTTATACTAAATAACATTACATTAATACTCACCGCAAAACTTTATGATTCTTGAGGCAGTTATTCTTAATGTCAAATCTGGACTAGAACCGGATTTTGAAGCTGCTTTCAAAAAAGCTTCTAAAATTATTTCTTCAATGGACGGATATTTATCCCATGAATTGCATAAATGTATAGAAGTCCAAGGTAAATACTTATTACTTGTCAGATGGGAAACTTTAGAATCTCATACTGTTGGATTTAGAAGTTCTCCTGAGTATCAAGAGTGGAAAAAACTTCTGCATCATTTTTATGAACCATTTCCCACTGTCGAACACTTTGAAGAAATTGAAATATAAAAAACAAGATTCCCTACTTTTCAAAAAAGTAGGGAATCTATGGTTTTGTTTTCAAACTTTTTGCAACTGTGCTACTCTTGGATCAACAATTTTCTGCCCTAAGCTAGCAAATTTAATTGCCACAGACATTTTATTACCTGTTCCAAATACATGCGTTATTTCACCAAGCCCAAAAGTTTTGTGTAATACTCTATCGCCTACTTGCCAATTCTGGGCTGAGTCTTGTTTCCCATTAGAAGTAGAGGCACTTTTGGTATAACTTTGACGACTCGCGCGTTTGGTAGATAATAATTCTTCTGGTAATTCGTCGAGAAATTGCGATCGCATCGCAGGTTCACGAGAACCATACAAACGACGTTCCCGCGCGTGTGATAAAAATAACCTTTCTTGGGCGCGAGTAATTCCCACATAACACAGGCGGCGTTCCTCTTCCAAAGATGCAGGATCACCCAGCGAACGATAGCCGGGAAATAGCCCTTGTTCTAATCCCACCAAAAATACTACGGGAAATTCTAAACCTTTGGAAGCGTGCAAAGTCATCAATGAAACGGCTGTTTGCCCTTCTTTTAAGTTATCCAAATCGGAACTGAGGGCGGCGCTACTCAGAAAGTCTCGTAGGGAAACCTCTTCGTTTTCTTCTTGAAATTGCAGTGCAGCGTTATAAAGTTCCTGGACGTTTTGTACCCGATCTGTGGCTTCATCTGTGCCTTGACTCATCAAGTCTTGAACGTAACCAGAATCTTCTAGTATTCCTTGCAAAACCTCAGTCACGGGAAGCGTGCCAATTTGTGCTTGCCAACGGCTAATCATTGCGGCAAAGTTATTTACAGCTTTTGTCGCTCGTCCAGCTAATGTATTAACTGATGTCTCATCACTGAGTATTTCCCACAGGGTTGTCCCTAATTGTTGGGAGGCGTTCATCAAAGCATCAATAGTGGTTTTACCAACTCCTCGGCGGGGAGTATTGATAACTCGTAATAAACTGACTGTATCAGATGGGTTAGCGATCGCTCTTAAATATGCGATGACATCTTTGATCTCTTTGCGATCGTAAAATCTCATTCCTCCCACAACTGTGTAAGGAATTTGATATTTCACCAACAATTCTTCAAATGGTCGAGATTGGGCATTTGTCCGATAAAGTATGGCAAAACTACCCCAGTCTAACTCTGGATTTTGGTTTTCTAAAGTGCTAATTTGATTAATTACAAATGCCGCTTCTGCAAGTTCTTCATCGGCTTTGTGACAAGTAATCTGCTCACCCGGCCCCCGCGTCGCTTTCAGGATTTTATCAATCCGTTGGGTGTTATTTTCAATTAATTCATTAGCCGCTTGCAGAATATTTTCACAAGAACGATAGTTTTCTTCCAACTTAACCATCGTTTGGGTGTCATCATCCACTAAACCATCACCAAAGTCTTCCTGAAATCCCAGCAAGATGGTGAAATCTGCCATCCGAAAGCTATAAATTGATTGATCTGCATCGCCAACAACGAAAACTGAGCGATTTTGCCATTCCCATTCGCTCTTTTTAGTTTCGCCGTTAGTCACTAATAAGTGGATGAGTTGATACTGAGTGCGATTAGTATCCTGATATTCATCTACGAGGATATGGCAAAACTTCCGATGCCAATAACCCAATACTTGCTCGTTTTGCTGAAATAATCTAGTCGGCACAAGAATTAGATCGTCAAAATCGAGAGCGTTGTTTTCTGCTAATTTATCTTGATATAAATTGTAAACTTGGGCAATTACCCGTCCGCGATAATTTGGTTGATCTTGCTCAAATTCTTGGGGGGATAAACCTTGGTTTTTAGCGTTACTAATAGCATAACGGACGGAGCGAGCGTCAAACTTCTTATCGTCTAAATTTAGCTGTTTATTAACAATTTCTTTAATCAGAGTCATCACATCTGATTCATCAAAAATAGAGAAATTACGATTCCAACGCCGTCCTTTTTCGTCTACGTATTTTTCAATATCAAAACGGAGAATACGAGAAAATAGACTGTGGAAAGTGCCACACCACAAATCCTTGATAGTGCTTTTGTAAACTTGCGATCGCAGTTGCGTTTGTTGATATTCTGTCAACAAATCCAACCGCTGACCGTGTTGTTTCATCGCCAGTTGTTCAGCAAACAGCCGTTGAACCCGGTCTTTCATTTCCCGCGCGGCTTTGTTGGTAAAAGTAACAGCCAGGATATTTTCTGGATCAACACGGTGTTTCAGAATCAAATTGGCAATCCGATAAGTCAGCGCTCGTGTTTTACCGGAACCTGCGCCAGCAACAACTAGCAACGGGCCACAGTAATGTTCGACAGCTTGACGTTGACTAGGGTTAAGGTGACTGAGAAAGTCGATGGTTGTTGTCATGGATGTGAAAAAGCGATTGCCTGGTGTCACATCAATAGAGAGTCGCTATTGCCCAGGTTACAATATCCTAACGAAACTTGGTTAATAAAGATTGTGTGGCAATCTTCTTAACCAGAATGGTACTGTATCATAATTTATGTATCAGTAAGATAGTTGGTTTCATCAGCACGTCGGTAACAAAACCACTAATTTTTAATCGCGAGAACCCTTGATTTTTAAAGCTCTTTGGGGAATGAATCAGTCCTGCCTTAGTAAGGGAGAGTTAGAGGGGGTGAGAAGCAATACTGCTTGGGTAAAGCATTTTGAACTCGGAATTGGGTTTGGGGAAAAGGTTAAAGGGTAAAGGTTAAAGGTTTTTTCTTTCCCCCTTTCCCTTACCCTTTTCCCCAAAACCCGACAAGTATTGGGGTGAGAAGGACTTGTGTATACACCGTAGCTTACATTACGCTTTTGGGGGTAACACACACTGGGAAAATGCTGGAGACGCGATGAATCGCGTCTCTACAATTGAATTTGATGAATTACGCCATGACCATACCGCCATCGACGTTAAAGACTTGTCCGGTGATGTAGTTGGCGGCGGGATCGGCGGCGAGGAAGCGCACCATCCCAGCAATTTCTTCAGGCTGACCGAAGCGGCCAAGTGGAATGTATTTCAGAATATCTTCGGGGTTGTTGAGATCGCTGGTCATATCGGTGGTGATGAATCCAGGGGCGACGGCGTTAACGGTGATACCGCGTGTAGCTAGTTCTTTAGCAACGCTTTTGGTGAAGCCGATTACACCTGCTTTAGCGGCGCTGTAGTTTGACTGACCTGGGTTGCCCATTTGCCCAGCAACGGAGGTAATGTTGATAATCCGCCCCGATCGCTGCTTGAGCATAATTTTACTGGCGGCGCGTGTACATAAGAAAACACCAGTTAAATTAAGGTCTATCACAGCTTGCCAATCTTCTGGCTTCAAACGTAAAAGCAGTGTGTCACGAGTAATACCTGCGTTGTTGACTAAGATATCCACACGGCTGAACTTTTCCATAACGGTGTTAACTAGTGTGTCTACTTGATCGCTTTTAGAAACGTCTGCCTGGATAGCGATCGCTTGACCTCCCGCTTCTGTAATTTCTGTAACAACTGCCTCAGCCGCAGCGCTAGAACTGGCATAGTTGACAACTGCGATCGCTCCTTGTGAGGCTAATTCAATTGCGATCGCTCGCCCAATTCCTCGTGAAGCACCTGTCACAATTGCGACTTTATCTTGTAATAGTGTCATTTAATGTTCCTCAATCTTAGAAATACCGCGCTAATTATCTTATGGTGATTTCGGGAACATCTGAATATTGTCTGGATAAAATCTAACTCTTGCAGGATGACAATCTTGCTGGCATGATGCAAATTAGATATCTAAATAGATAAAGTTCTACGTCGTTTTTAGCTAGATAGATATAACTTAATTTACACAAATTAACGTTTTACTATAGCAGCAATCTGATAGCGAAGCGGTAGCGAGTCTTGTCTACGACACGCTACGCGAACAAGCGTCTTTGATTTGGAGAATCACTCGTAGAGGTAAGGGACTGGGGACTGGGAAGAAGGAATAAAGGTGTACTGAGTTTTGTTCAAAAATCAAATAGGAGTCCTATATAATTAAATATCTATGAGTTGTTTTTTGTTAATAGATGAATAACTTGAAGCAATATATTGCTGATTTATTTATAGCTGCACCACCGAATAGCCCGTCGTAGAAATCACTCTCGTGAGGTCTCTATAATTATTCGGTTAGTCACAATAGGTTTAAATACATATCTAATGGATATGCATAAACTCAAATAGTATATGTATTTTATTATAATTATTTAAGTTTTTAGCTGATAAATCAGTCTATATTAATTAATCTAATCTTTTCCCAACAAAAACCCATAATCCTATACCTATTTTATTTTCTAAGAATTACTATTGAAACAAACAATTGAAAATCGGCGTGTGTCACAATGGCAACTAAAAAAGAATTTAACAGTTTTGATGATATGCTATCCGCTTCTGATGTGCCTGTATTAGTAGATTTTTACGCTGACTGGTGTGGCCCCTGTCAGATGATGGTGCCAATTTTAGAGCAAGTCAATGCCCAACTTAAGGATCGCCTACGAATTGTCAAAATCGATACAGAAAAATACACAGACTTGGCCAGTCAGTATAAAATTGCCTCTCTCCCAACCCTGGTACTGTTTAAGCAAGGTAAGCCTGTGGATCGGATAGAGGGAGTGATGCAAGCACCGCAGTTGGTGCAATATCTACAAACAAAGATTTAAGTTAATACTGACAATTTGGGTTTTGCTTCTTAGAGGCGCGATACTTCGCGTCTCTTTCAATAGATGGCGAATAAAACCTTAAGTAAATATTAAGCATATTTACTTATACCTCTAGAGAAAGTAGTTTAGAAATTGAGATGGCTATATTGTATAGATATCATAAAATGTCTTGACAATAAAAGCAATACATGGATAATAACCAAGGAAAATTTAACAAAGCCTATATTTGGGTAAATCTTGATTTTGATAAGGTTAAACACAGAATAAATGCAGTGACTTGCCAAATTGAGCAGGTTATACAAAAGCACCAACTTTCAAATCAAAGTAAAAACTCAGGTAAAAGAAACAATTAGGTTATGTGTGAGACTATACGTCTTATGGGCTACGCACTTTATTTTTAGAGTAGTGTAGGCGTTGCCCAAACTAAGCATCCCAACAGTTTTGCACAACATATTTTGGGCAAAAAATATTATTATTTGATAATCGTCCACCGACTTTCTACTTATCTTGGGATTGTTAATCAGTTTCATCCCAGAGAAGCTTTAGCGATCGCATAAAGAAAATTTTTAGAGGATGATACATACCACGCTTTAAAAAAATACGCAAGACCTTACAGTAAGTAATATTTTTAACAAAACATTTGTAACTACCCTTGCAGTTTATTTACCCACCGCCTGCTATTCTTATAGTTACTTCGGTCTGTCATAGCAGATAGATTATCCTCAATAATGTTTAAATTTTTTAGCGCTCATATACCATCCTGGTAATGTGGGTGCTTTTACTTTATGCTTCATAGCAGCAAAAAACCTAACCCCTTTCCGCGTTGGGAAAGGGGGGAAATTCAAAGTCTCTCTTATTTCAGGAGAAAGGTTTTCCAGATAGCTTAAGCTGACAGTGAAGCTTTAACTTGACCAAAACGGCGATCGCGATTTTGATAGCTCAACAAAGCCTGATAAAATGCTTCTCTATTAAAATCTGGCCAAAAAATGTCCGTGAAATACATCTCTGTATAAGCCATTTGCCATAAGAGAAAATTACTCAATCGCATCTCACCACTAGTACGAATCAGTAAATCGGGTTCTGGAGTATCTGCGGTGTAGAGGTGTTGTTCTACAAGACTTTCATTCACTTCTTGGGCGCTGAGTTTGCCCTGTTCCACCAGTTGAGCTACTTGACGGCAAACTCTGGTAATTTCATTGCGGCTACCGTAGTTGACTGCAACAGTAAAGTGGATTGCTTGATTGTTCAACGTCTCTTTCATTGAACGTTCCATTTCCGTCTGTAGAGACTTGGGTAAAGCCGATAAATCTCCAATAAACGAGATTCGTACTCCTTCACGATGCATCTGAGCTAACTCGCGGCGTAGTAATCGCTCAAACAACAGCATCAGAAAATTCACTTCTTCAACGGGACGCTGCCAATTTTCTGTTGAGAAAGCGTAGGCTGTCAACGCTTTGATTCCCCAATCTTTGCAACAACGTAATAGTTCTTTGAGTGTTTTTGCTCCTTGGCGATGTCCGGCGATGCGCGGTAATCCTCGACTGGTTGCCCATCGTCCGTTACCATCCATGATCACGGCGATATGTTGGGGTATTTTTTGGGGGTTTAAATCGGCTGATTTGTCATTTGTCATTTGTCATTTATCCTTTGTTATTTCTTAATGAGTAATTTCAAATAAATCTTGCAAATATTTTGGTGTGAGCGTGTTGTTCCAACTCCACAGATGATGCATTGTGTAGGCGAAGGTGAAGAAGAGAGTTGTTTTGTTGGTTAATGACCAAGCATTCCAGTTGAGTGTACCCATCATGCGGCGGAGAGTACGCATGAGGTTGTTACGTTGATAGCTTTGCGATCGCGTTTTGATGAGTGTGCGGCCAATTCGCACCAACCCAGTATCAGGGAAAGTCCAGACTCCAAACCCCCAGAATTTGGTCATGTGGTTGATTTCATCCTGTGCTAGTTCTTCTAAAACATCCTGGAGTGCGCCAGTGGTGTGAGCCATCAACCAAATATAAAGACAGGTAGCACCGTATTCTGTAGCAATGCGGTGTAAGCCGTGGCGATATAAGTCTTCGTGAGCGTCATCTGTAGGAAGATAGCTTCTAACAGTCCGAAATTTTGGGGTAATTTTCTCGCCTGTTAATTGGGTGTAGATTTTGATTAATGCAGGTGTGTGCTGACGTTCTTCCTTTTCCCACAAACCAAGTTCTAGCAATTCGCCATCTTTACCAACAGTTCCACCAACAAACCGAGCCATTTGAGGATGCAATTTTTCTAAATACTGGCGACTTGTTTGGGTATAGCCGCGAATGGGAGCTTCTGTGTCCATCGCACCTATCAAGATAGATAAAAATACCTCTGCGTCTAAACCGATAATTTGATTGCGGTTAATTGTTTGCCAATCAATGGGTTTCCAGGGACGCGGTTGGGGATTGGCAAACTGTATCGGTAAATCTTGCAGACGCTCATGTAGTTTTTCGACTGCAATATATTTGTCTATAAGGGAACGAATGCGGCGCTGTGTTTGCAAGTAATGAGGACTGTGATAGCTTTGGCCTGCTAAGTCTTCTGTGATTGGGCTGAGGGTGTTAAGCATATTTTTATACTTAATTTGTTATCTCTATGCCCAATAGCCTAAGCGATCGCACTTCCTTTTGTCAGTCGGCTGAAGTCGGCAGTTTTATGTGATGGGGTTGCAAAAGTCGGGTAAAAAGTCTTTATTGTCGTTGTAGTAAACTGCAATCAAGGTATTTTCAAACCACTATTAACTGACTCTTAAAACGGGTGGCTTATTTACGCTGTGCGGTACTATAGGGACTCATATTTGATTTCTGAAAAAACTCAGTACAACTAAGAAGCCTTCTTGACTGTAGCAAGATTGCCTATTGCCTATTGCCTATTGCCTATTGCCTATTGCCTGCCTACGCAAATTAGTTCAGAAATCAAAGCGGATTCCTATAGTCGTCTGTCTCGTTAATTATGAGTGGTTATAAAAGTTCGTAGTCAGGACTTTAGTCCTGACTACGAACTTAGTAATGCAGATATTCTAGGCGAT
>NZ_JAWJTF010000013.1:0-121301 GCF_048836525.1 Nostoc sp. CALU 546 | reverse complement strand
CTTCTCTACGAGAGGCTGCGCCCTAAGCGGAGCTATGCCGCAGGCTTTATGGGACGATCCGCAAACTTATTCTTTATCCGTAAGTCCTGTCAATTTTAGCTGCGATCGCTAACGCTTTTGACACTCATGATCCACATTATTGCTCAATCATTTCCAGTAACAGGCGGAGAATCCGATGCCCTAGAAATTATCTCCAGTTCTTTAGAACTTTCTCGCGCCACAGTTGAGTCGTGGAATACCGTCTGGCTAGTTACTTTAGATCCGCTCGGTTCGGCATTATGGATTGGCTTGATTAAATTGGGCATCACCTTGGGAGCCGCCAGCATATTATTTGTGGCGTTGACTACTGGCAAGGAAATCATTGAAAAGCAATCATGGTCAGAACTGGCATCAATCTTTGTTTGGCCCTTCGTGATTATGATTTTTTTGGGGGCCAACGGCAATATGCTGGCGAAGACAATTACTGTTATCCGAGGCTTCGCTTACAACCAAGTGCAAAGCGTTCTTCAGCTTCAAGTTGGTGAACTAACATTTCGAGATGCTATTACCAATGTGGCAATTAGCAGTATTGCTAGACAACAGCTAGAAAACCTCTATAGCGAATGTCAAGGAAAAGTCGGTACAGAGTTAGTTGAATGCTGGAACTCAAAGCAAGCCCAGGCACAGGCAATTGTTACCAAAGCTGAAGAGCAAGCTAAATCTCCACTCCAACCACTACGAGATTTTGGTAGTTTTCTCTGGAATAGAACTTTGCCTGGTCAAATCGGTACTGCTGTTCAGTTTGCCAATGATCCAGGTAGTGTGTTTCGAGATACTGCCATCCCCATTATTCGCTTTATCCTGTATGCCCTGCAATGGGGCTTTGTAAATATTTTGGAAGCTGCTCTGCTGCTGACGGCATTATTTGCACCGATCGCAGTTGGTTTATCTTTACTGCCATTACAAGGTCGTCCTATTTGGGCGTGGCTGACAGGGTTTATTTCCTTGTTTGGCGTTCAACTTGGTTACAACATTTTAGTAGGTTTAGCAGCCGTCGTCCTGGTGAAGTCGGGTGCTGAATTAGCATCTGATGTCGCATTTTTATGTTTCCTGAGCATCTTTGCACCAGTGTTGGCGGTATTGATAGCTGGAGGTGGGGGAATGGCAATCTATAACGGCATTTCTGCCAATGTCAAAGGCTTAATCGATATTTTTAGCAGTGCCATTGGAACTGCAACCAGTATTGCTCTACTCCGCAGAGGGTAATAAGTAATCGGACAGAAATATTTAGACGGTCATGTGATGAATCATACAACGAGGGCATGAAAATTAACCTACCCTCATCCCTAGTCCCCAGTCCCTAGTCCCTATTTTCAAGACAGGCATCAGAAATTTCCAAGACGAATTAAAAACCTTTAACACAAGGCTGTTCGGTGGATTTTCAAACAATACTACTTATGCCAATTTGGTATGACTCTGCAAATTAAACGACTTCAAGCTCCATTGCTTCCAGAAGCCAAAAACCTTCTAGCTGTTTGCTTTATCTGCCTAACTGCATTTAACGGTCTGATATTTTTGTTGACTCTATTCACCGCTTTCAGGGTCAATAAAATTGCCGATCGCAAGGCGACCTTTGCCCAGTTGGTAAATGGCGAGACAATCTACATTTCTGAGCAAGACCGCAACTGGCGCTATCCAGCTGTAATTCAAAAGGTAGTTAGTGATTGGACAACCCTAACATTTAACTGGGATGACAAACTCACTGGCACTAATCAACCAGACCAAGGCATTCAAGTTGGTAGGAATGGGCGGATTCCCACAAATACTTGGTTTGCTTCCCTGCTGCTAGAACCGGAATTTGCCAAAGCTTCTCTACCGAAGATTGCCGAATTAGTTCCTACCAGCTTCTTTTCAGGTCAGCTGCGTAGCACCACTATTATTTCCTATCTGTCAGAACCGAGAGCAGTACGACCTGGGGAATGGGAAATAGACATGATTGCTACCCGCATTTTAGTTGACCGAACTACTGGTAGAGATGAGCGTATTCCTTTTAACCGCACATTTACCGTCCAAGCAGTGGAGATTCCCCGATCTCCTTTAGGTAAAGATGCCCCCTTGGTAGAACAGAAAATTTATGAAGTGCGATCGTCTGGACTGCAAATTACCAAGATGGTTGAGTTCAATTCTCAGCAACGACGCTAAAGGAAAAGGGTAGAATTATGACCAATTCAAATCAAAACCATGAATTTGACTACCTAAACGAGAACTCTGCTGATTATTCGTCAGAATTCAACAGTATTAACGGCAATCATCGCTCTAACCAAGCCACTTTGGTTGCTGATGATGATATCAGCCCTGAAGAGGAGCAGTTGTTGGCAGGTTATAACCCTACTGCAAATCACCTCATTTCCGAAGAATATCGCTTGAAACAAGATGCAGAAGGAGCAGTAGAGCGACCGTTAGCAGAAAAACCTAGTGTTCGACTAGGTTCAGTAGTTGCCTTAGTAGGAATCGTTATTGGCTCTATAGCACTGATCTGGTTTGGATTTCTCCAACCGAAACCTCCTGTAAAACAAGTAATCCAAACCCCTACTACATCTCCAAAAGACGAACCAGTTTTAGATGAATCTGCCGAATTGAAAAGCAGATTAGCGTTTCAAGACCAACGGCAACAACTAAAAGTGGAACCTGTTGCGGCTAAATCCCCAAGTCCAACTCTACAAAATAAACCCAAACCAACGCCATCTCAACCTCCCCAGGCTTTTTCACCGCGCACAACTCCTACATCACGCATAACACCAATAACTCCTGTAAGAATTTCTCAACCTGCGCCCCCAGTAGTGCGGTATATTTCTCCAAATCCTGTAAGTTATCAAGCTTCAACACCAATACGACAGCCTGAAAGTAATGTCGATCCTTTCCAGCAGTGGAGCCAACTAGCTAGCCTGGGACAGTCGCAAATCGGTAACTCTAAAGTAGCTGAAACTCAGTCAGAAGTTGCTGTTAACACTCAAACTCCAACAGGCTTGAAACCAACAGCTAGGACATCCATTTCCACTCCTGAAGACCCTGGTATTCAAACAGTTTTAATTGGCTCCAAAAGCACTGACAGTAAAACTGATAACTTGACTCCAGGAATGGTAGGTATCCTCAATCGCACCCCTGTAGCTACAACCAATCTCAATGTCAATGAAACTAAAGAGGTAGCGCTGGGTACATCTGTCCCAGGTAGAATTATCATGCCGATGATTTGGGATCAGGGAGGGAATAATCAGAGCGATCGCTTTGCTATCGAGTTAACCAAACCTCTCACAGCCACAGATGGCACGGTGGCACTCCCGGCTGGTACTGTTTTAGTAACGAAAACAGTGGCAGTAGGTAAAAAGAATAACTTAGTATCTGCAAGTGCGATCGCGCTTATTTACCCTGACTCCCAAGGCACAGTCAAACAGGAAACTATTCCGGCTGAGACTTTGTTAATTCGTGGTCGAGGACAGCAACCGTTAATTGCTAAAAAGCTGAATGATGTGGGGACAGATATTGCCCAACAAGATTTATTAGTTGGATTACTCAGTAGTTTGGGTAAGGTGGGAAGCATAGTGAATCAGCCCCGTACTCAATCTAGCACTGTTGTTTCTAGCGGCACTTTTAACCAAAGTACTATTACTAGTAACTCTAATCCTCAAATTTGGGCGGCGGCGCTAGAAGGCTTTTTTAGTCCAGTCAGTGAACGTCTGTCTAGACGCTCTGACCAAACAGTGCAGGAATTACTACAACGTCCCAATATCCAGTTTTTACCTGAAGGTACAGAAGTCTCAGTTGTCGTCAATAGTTTTTTAAAAGTTGAACGATGAAACAATTTGCTACTCTTATCATCGGCACTAGCACATTACTGCTCAGTGTGACAGCACCTGTTGTACAGGCACAAGCACAAACTCCTGCATATCGCTTGATTGAACGGGATATGGCTGCAAGCAATAGGATTCAGGTTCAAATTACTCCAGGACGTGCTACACCTATTAGCTTCACTCAAACCGACGAGGCGATCGCCTACATTTTGGTAGCAGACCCTTCACGACTCGTCTACACCACAGATACAGATTTAAAAAGCGGACGCGCTACAACCATTTTTCTGAGGGCAATCCAACCGTTAAAGTTTCCAGGGGCTACCACTACTGCCATTACTAACTTACTTGTCCAAACTGTAGACAAAACGGGACAAAAACGACTCTACAACTTCGATATCGTTCCAGTGCGTAGAAACACTGGGTATGTTGGTATTCAGATTGCAAATGCGTTGGTCGTACCCCTACAGGGAAGCAAGCTACGCGCAGCGTCTCCGATAGGCTTCGGTACTGCACGTAGACGCCGAACAGCTTCTGAAAGTAGCGCAATCGCTGGACAACAGACACTATTAATAGATAAAAATCGCAGAGCGAGAGTAGATGATATTGAAACCGGGCTGAGAATTGCTATTAATCGGGGTTACACCAACAAAAGCGATCCAGTTGTTCCTAAAGTGCAGCAAGTTTTAGACCTATTGCGAAATAGCAGAGTAACAATCCCAGAAGCAGCTACATCTGTTGGTGTTCCAGTTGAGGTTATTTCTGAATTAGGAAGAATCGCCTTAAATGACCATCTACTCAGACTAGGACAGCAACGCTAGAGGTGATGCACTGGTTAAAATAGAAAGGAATTGACATTTAATCAAGTTTTTAATACCTCAATGATCTTGTCCACGAGTTCCATTGGCTTAATTGGCTTGGCAATAAAAAGTTGAAACCCTGCTTTTAAAATACGTTGCTCATTTTTGGCTTCAGCAAAAGCAGTGAGAGCGATCGCTGGAATTTGTCCCCCTTGCTCTATATTGCGGGAGCGAACCTGACGAATCAAGGTAAAGCCATCCTCATCTGGCATACTGATATCACTAATCACTAGAGCAGGCGATTGCTGTTCTAAAAGTGCCAATGCTTCTTTTACTGATGCTGCCACTAATACATCTGCTCCGGCGCTCTGGAGGACAGTCTGCATTAACATCCGAGCATCTGCATCGTCATCCACAACCAGAATGCACAAGTTCTGCAATTGGGCAATTTTCTGATTGCCATGCAGCAATTCTCCTAGTACTAGTTCCTTATTACTCAACTGCTTTGTCATTGTCACGATAGGTAGTCTCACCGTGAATGTCGAACCCTTGCCGAATCCTGCACTGGCTGCTGTGATATTGCCATTGTGGAGTTCTACAATTGTGAGAGCGATCGCAAGTCCTAGCCCTAATCCACCAGCAGAACGAGTAGTGGAAGCGTCACGCTGACTAAACCGTTCAAAGACGAATGGTATAAATTCTGCTTCTATGCCTCTCCCTCGATCAATAACAGTAATCTGAGCCTGAGACTCAACTTGTTCCAACCTCACCTCTACACTTTCATTCTTGGAACTAAACTTAATTGCATTTGAAAGCAAATTCCAAACCACCTGTTGTAAACGAATGGCATCACCTAAAACGTTGGACACAGCATCAAGATGTAACTTAATTTGAATGCCCTTTGTTTCGGCTGACAATCGAATAGTATCTGCTGCTGACCGAATTACACTTGCTAGGTCAACAGGTTCGATTTCCAAATTCATCTCGCCCTTCTGCATCCTAGCCAGATCCAGCAAATCGTCAATTAAGCGAACTTGTAGACGGGCATTCCGCTCAATCGTTTCCAGTCCCTCAATTTTCAGTGCTTCATCCATCTCATGTTCAGTTAGCAATAGTTGCGCCCAGCCGTGGAGATTATGCATGGGAGTACGTAACTCATGAGACAAGACAGCGACGAATTCATCCTTGACTCGATTTATTTCTGCCAGTTCCTCAGTCTTTTGTCTCAGTTCTTCTTCTACACGCTTTTGTTCGGTGATATCAATGCCGATTAAAAATGCGGCTCTGTTCTGGTCATATTTTTGAGCCACAATTAAATAACTACGATCTGCGCTTATGGATCTCAACTCATATAGTGCTTCAGATTGATCTCCAGCAAAGAAATTTTGCACGAACTCACGAAACCCATTACCATTAGCTAAAAAACCAATATCCTGACCAACAAAAGCTTCGGGAGACAAATAAAAACTATCAGCTAAGTGCTTGTTGACACCTAGATAGCACAAATCGGAACTGACCCAAGATACAATTCCAGGTACAGCCTCCAATACAGTCTGCAACTGAACTCTAGCAGCTTGCAATTTTCTTTCTGCCTGATTGCGTTGGGTAATATCTAGAAATATACTTACACACCCCCGCACTTTTCCATCTTCATCAAATAAAGGGGCAGCATACTGCGAGAGATTAATTCTCACACCATCATTACGAACCACCTCAATCTCAGAATCTAGTATTTCCACACCATGAGTGGTAGCATATTGCATAGCTAGTTCTTCTGGAGCTAGTTCTCTGCCTGACTGGTAAACTTTAAAGTTAGTTGGACGTTCATCATTAGGAGCGCTGAGAGAGGCATTTGCGTCAACAGGTATGCCAAGCAGTTTAGCAAGAGCCGGATTAGCTCGAATAGTGCGGCATTCTGGATCTTCTGCAATGCCAATGCCAGTTGGAATCACCTCTAACAAAGTTTGTAGTTCTTTAACTCGTCGATTTAAAGCTTGGTTTAACTTGATAATTTTTGCTTCTGCTTGTTTGCGGTTCGTGACGTTTTGGAAGATTGCCAAACCCGTCATAATTTTGCTATTTTCATCTTTGACTGGAAAAGTTTGTATTAGATAAACTTGATTGTTATAAGGGATTTCAATACACATTGGAGTACCCTGTAAGGTACTACGGTAAGCTGGTTCTATCAGTTCGTAAGTCTCAGGGAGAACAGTTTCGTGCAGCGTTTTACCTTGGAACTCTTCTTTTGCTAAACCAAAAATTTGCAGTTCTGTACCCTCAGCACCCATAAAGCGCATATCTCGATCAAAGAGAAAAACTACTCCATTGGGTAGATTTTGGGTTAATGTTCGGTATAGTTCTTCACCTTGACGAAGTGAACGCTGACTCTGTAATAAATCTTTTAGATTAATTTGGGCTTCTGTTTTGTCAGTATCTGACTGCTGTTTGCTTGACTGAAAGTTAGCAGTTAGCGCACTGATTAATAGACCCTCAGTAACAAATAATACAAATTCCAGACCATCGAGAGTAGAAGATGGGTTTGTAAAAAAGTAATGACTAGCTAAAGTAGCCAAAAACACTGATGTCAATCCTGAAATGATACTACCGTACCAAGTACTTATAGCGATCGCAATCAGCCACAAGCTGAAAGAACTTGTGATTCCAGTTAGATGCTCTAGTCCCAGCTTTACTAGCAAGGTTACTCCCACACTGAAAAATGCAATCCTGTAGGGCAGGTATTTTTGTTTGATAAATAACATAGAGATGGGAGCAACGGGATTTTGTGAGGCCGGTTAAAAAATGAGCGATGTCTACGGCGGGCCACGCCTACGCTAAAAACTATTTTCAGTGTAATAAAATTTTTAGTATATTTAAATACGTATCAATGCGTAATTAGGTCTAATGTATGGTGACATGCGCGAAAATTTGTAATGACAAGAATTCAAGTAGGATTTCCGAGTAGCAATAATTTTAAGATTGAAGATGTTTACCTTCATGGAAAAATATATATGTGCAATTTCAGATTTCACTAAATCATCTGAATCTTAAAAAACTTTGGCGTTGCATAAATGCGGCATTAATTGGCGGTTTCAACCATTGAAAATTTGTTCTAAATTGTCCGGAATTATCCCATGATTCAGCAACAGCAAAACTTTTAATATATTGATTTATGATGATGCCGAATGGATATAGAAACATATATTCCTCAAACCAGAAGGAGTATTGTTTTTCGGAGAAGTAAAACCAACAGCTATCGCTGCATTGAGTGGATCAATTAATGGAATTAGCGAAGCGATGATGATCCAAACACTTCCTACTTTCGCTGCAACAAGTTCTTTTCCATTTCAACTCACCCAACAGCAGCAAAAAGCTTTAGATGCAATGTGGACATTTATACAGCCAACCGTGATGGCTGCTTTATTTCTGCTGGTTGGCTATGCGGGAACCGGCAAGTCAACTATTGTTTTCCAACTAGTTAAAGTTCTTGTCGCTACGGGTAAGCGAGTTGTACTGACTGCACCCACTAATAAAGCTGTAGGTGTGCTGCAACGCATGGCGGCAGAAAATGGCGTAACTGGGGTAGAATTCTTCACCATTCACCAGTTGTTAGGACTGGGTATGGTAACTAGAGGTAAAGAGAAAGTACTTGACCAAACAGGGCCTTCTTACATCAATCTATTTGATGTTGTCTTTATTGATGAATGTTCCATGATTGGCAAACAACTCTGGCGCTGGATTGAGGATGTTGCTAACCAATCATCCACCTGGACAAAAATCAAAATTATTCTCATGGGCGATCCAGCACAGTTAAATCCAGTTAATGAAGGAAAATCCCCTAGTTTTCAAGTGCCAGATAAAGCAGTATTGACTCAAGTTGTGCGTCAAGGAACTGGTAGTCCCTTATTAGAGTTTGTCACTGCTTCTCGCTATGCAGTCACCAAGAGCAAGTTTCCTTTTGAGCCTTATGCCAAATATCTGCCTGATAAAAGTAATGGGGCGCTGATGGTTAAACGTCAAACTTTGCTGCGCTATGCCTGCAAAAAGATGAAGAGAGAATTTGCTCAAAACCCAGATTGTTTCCGAATTTTATCCTGGACTAATACTCAAGTTGACTTTTACAATCATCAGATTCGCACAAATTTATATGGTGAAAATCTCAATCGCTTTATTCCTGGAGAAAGATTAATCACCAGAGATCCTGTGATGGCTCCTGATGGTAAAACTACGATTCTTTCTACATCTACAGAGTTTACTGTTTTAGATGTCTTTGGGGATCGTTACAACAACTATGATACTTGGAGGTTAAAGGTAGAGACAGATGAAGGGATTGTGCGTCAAATCTATGTTCTGCATGAAGATGAGCAAAAACAATTTGACCAAGAAACCAAACGCTTACTCAAAAGTGCCAAGCGTAGTCCCTTTCTGTGGAAGCAGTACTACAAACATTTAGAGCAGTTTGCCAACATCAGAAACTGCTTTGCATTAACTGTTCACAATAGTCAAGGTAGCACTTTCTTAGAAGCGGGTATTGATGGTCAAGATTTGAGTAAGCGACTTTATCCAGAACGAGGAGATGACAGTAAGGCAGTACTGGCAAAGATTAGAGAGTTTAATCGTTTGTACTATGTTTCTAGCTCACGGGCTAGACAACGGATATTAGTTATCCGGTGACAATGGTGTATAGGAATCTCGACCCTATCAAACGGAAATAGAGGCTGAAAAAGCTTACCTTATATAAGGTTTAGCTTTTTACTTCTCTGTTTTAGCCAAACAGGGAAAGAGATATTTCCGCGATCGCACATCCTCATATCTGCGTTGATTCGGCGACTTGCACCCGAAGACAGCAGGCTCGCTTTTTCCATTTTACCAACTTTCGGTGATTAGAGATCGGGTAAGCTATCTAGTGTAGACATATGACGAAACTCGATGCAGCAAAGGTTAGCGTTACCGCCAGTATCCCCGATTCTTATCGTTTTACCAACATTCGGTTATAAATTGGTAAGGTTTTTATTCGGTATGTGGTGGCAAACGTCAGCTTCGCTAATCTTACCCCATCATAGGAAGTGCGTTGAAAGTAAGTAATAAATCGATAACTGGTCACAAGTAATAATTAAGTCGGAAGTATCCCCAGTCTATTCTAAATTATCGCTACTGTTTGATGGAATTAAGCAAAATTAAATGAACCGAGGCGCAAGACGAGTAGCCGGATTTAAATCTGAGCATCGATAGTTCTAATTTGACCTAAGAGTTCATCAAACATCAAAGGGAACCGAGTGATGAAACATAACATTATTAAAGCAGACAGCAATGTAGACACAAACCAAAATCTACTTCTAGCAGCAGATTCATCAGGGACTGTACTATCAAAGCCAGTTTCTCAAGATGCGGAACCTGCACACTTAAATAAGGAGAATCTCCATGAGCCTGTCACAAATGTGGGAACGCCTCTGCAAAATGACTGCTGGATTTATCGGATTGTAGTTAGCGCATTGGCACTAATTATACTATCATGCATCGGTAGTGCGGTTTGGTTGCAATCCCAGGATAAAGAAATTCCTGAAATTTTCATTGGACTGGGAACAGGAGCGTTAGGTGGTTTGGCGGGACTTTTGGCACCTACCTCCTCTAAAGAATAAATGCTCTGGCTGCGTAAATTTATTTAACCAACGAAAAAATAGCCTCAGTTCGTTTTTGAACTGAGGCTATTCTTTATTTTATGTCAAAAATTATACTTAAGTCCGCATCTCTCTTATATGACTTATGATTGACTTATAACTGAGTTCCTCTATGGTGCATTTATACAAATGTATGATAAGAGCATTCTCCCTATAGGAATCCTGCGATGGGACGCTCAGTAAGAGTTGCTAAACAATTTATTACTAAAGTTAAAAATGCCGTTAAGCGTCAAGGATATCCACGCTGTAAGGATTTGGCGGAAGATGCAGGGATTTCTCTCTCTACTGTTAGCAATTTTCTAAATGGCAGACCTGTGGATTATCTGAATTTTATAGAACTTTGTGACAGGTTGGGACAAGATTGGAAAACCATACAGGATACTAATTCCAACGAGAGCGAAGACACCTTTTTGTGTGAAGATTTGGTTCAGATAGAAAATGATTCAGAGGAGGTGGGCTTTATTTATGTTGAACGTCCTCCCATTGAAGAAACTTGCTATCAGACGCTTTTGCAACCTGGTTCTTTGTTGCGGATCAAAGCACCTGGTTTGCGCGGGAAAACATCACTCATGGCGAAAATTCTTCCTCAGTTGATGCGAAAGGGATATCGCACTGTGTGTTTAAATCTGCATTATGCAGAGACAAGTTTGTTTACTAACCTAGAGAAACTGTTGCAATGGTTTTGTATCAGTGTGGGTAAAAGCTTGGGGATGCCAAACCGATTGGGTGATTACTGGGATGAGGAATTTTCAAGCCCCAAAATGAACTGTAAAGAATACTTTGAAAAGTATCTTTTAACAAAATCAGCAAGTCCCTTAGTTTTATATTTGGATGAAGTAGAGCGGATTTTCCCTTATCAAGAAGTAGCTTCTGATTTTTTAGGACTATTGCGAGCTTGGCACGAAGAGGCGAGAATTTTTAATATCTGGAAAAAATTGCGGTTGGTAGTTGTTCACTCTACAGAAGTTTATGTTCCCCTAAAGGTGAATGAGTCCCCATTTAATGTAGGTGTACCAATAGATTTACCTGATTTTAATAGCGAACAAGTCCATCATTTGGCACAGCAGCATGGACTTGATTGGGATTTGCAACTGGTAAATCAGTTAATGACAGTGGTAGGAGGACATCCTTATTTAGTAGGGGAGGCGTTTTCTTTTCTTAAGGTAAATCGCCACTTGACACTAGAAAAATTGCTACAAACTGCCGTTAGTGAAGCAGGTATTTATAGCAATCATCTGCGGCGATATTGGTGCTTAATTGAACAGTATCCTGAATTGGCAGAAGCACTGAAAGAAGTGGTAATGGCAACTGATGAGGTACCTCTACCACCAATGCAGGCATATAAATTACACAGTATGGGATTAGTACATCTTAGGGGAAATGAAGTGACAATTGGGTGTAATTTGTATCGAAAATATTTTAGCGATCGCTTTGGATTGATTCCCTGAATTTTGTTTGTGATTTTTTAAGACGAGTTAGGTGCAGCCGTAACCCAATATATACAATCACAACAACTAACGATAGTACATTAAGCTCCCAAAGGCGCACCCTATAATGTTCAAATTAACTTGATTTAATATGAACACCAAATCAACATTAATATATCAAGTAGGGGGTAGCTTACCTGTTGACACCCCTAGTTACGTTTACCGCCAAGCAGACGAAGAAATTTATCAAGCACTAAAAGCAGGGGAGTATTGTTATGTCTTAAACTCCCGACAAATGGGCAAGTCTAGCTTACGAGTGCGAACCATGCAAAGGTTGGAACAAGATGGGATTCGCTGTGCGACGATAGATATTACCGTCATTGGTTCCCAACAAGTTACGCCACAACAATGGTATGGTGGTTTAATAAGACATCTTGTCAACCGCTTTTTACTTTCAGAAGATTTTAACTTGCGAACATGGTGCAAAGAGCGAGAATTCCTTTCACCCGTACAATGTTGGGCAGAATTTATCGAACAAGTGCTGCTACAACAAATTTCTGAAAATATAGTTATTTTTATTGATGAAATTGATAGTCTACTAGGATTCAGTTTTAAAGATGATTTCTTTGCTGCTATCCGCGCTTTTTATAACAACCGCACGGAAAAGCAAGAATACCAACGTTTGACTTTTGCACTGTTGGGTGTGGCAACTCCCTCAGATTTGATCGGTGATAAAAATCGCACACCTTTTAATATTGGTAGAGCAATTCAACTGTGTGGTTTTAAGTTAGAAGAAGCAACTCCTTTAGCGGCGGGATTGGTGGAACAGGTAGAGAATACTCAAGCAGTGTTAGAAGAGATTTTGCAGTGGACAGGGGGACAACCCTTTCTCACCCAAAAGGTATGTAAGCTATTAGTAAATAGTAAATGTGGAATTGGCAAACCAACCAATAATTCGCTCTTTGCTGTTCCCTATTCACCATCCTTAATTGATAATTTAGTGCAATGCTATATTATTGAAAACTGGGAATCTCAAGATGACCCAGAACATTTAAGGACAATACGCAAGCGAATTTTGAGAGATGAAGAGTCTGCTGTAAGGCTACTGGGAATGTATCAACAAATTCTGCAACAAAAAGAAATTATAGCAGATGGTAGTCCCGAACAGATTGAAATGCGGCTATCAGGTTTAGTAGTAGAACAAGAAGGTCATTTAAGAGTTTACAACCGGATTTACGAACAGATTTTTAATCAAAAATGGGTTGAGCAGGCTTTAGCAGATTTACGACCTTATGCTAAGGCGATTGCACTCTGGGGTCCTTCCAATTATCAGAATAAATATCTTTTGCAAGGACAGGTTTTACTAAGAGCGCATGAATGGGCAAAAGGTAAAAAATTGAGCAACCAAGATTATGATTTTCTATTAGCTAGTTATCAATTAGAGAAACATAAGTCAAGAAAAAAGCTCCTTGTAGGAGGAGGGACAATTCTAGCTATCATTAGCATTAGCTTTTTGCTCTTCTCTGTAACAAAAATACTTTACCCGTTGAAGATAATTACAAATAATATAACTACTGCGTGTACTTCAGATAAACCTTTTCCTGGCAATACCGTGTGCCCTAAACTTGCTGATGTGCCCAACGTCCCTGCTGGTTTTTACAACTATGGAGGGTCTACAACTTTTGCACCGCTGCTATCGTCGTTTGTACAAGAACAGATAACGAAAAGTCATCCCGAATTTCAGCTGCGTTATACCGAGCCATCACAAGGGGAAGCACCTGGGTCTGGGACTGGAATCAAAATGCTTTTAGATGGTCAGCTAAGTTTTTCACAATCTTCTAGACTATTGAAACCCACTGAGTTAGAAAAAGCCAAAACGCTAAACTTCAATCTGAAACAGATTCCTGTTGCGCTTGATGGCATTGCCATATACGTCAATCATCAATTGCCTATCCGTGGTTTAACCTTATCTCAGATAAAGGATATTTTTACAGGGAAAATCACTAACTGGAAACAAATTGGCGGTCCCGATTTAAAAATTACTACCTTGGGTCGTTCTTCAAATTATAGTGAGGTCTCACAATTGTTTGAATCCCAAGTATTACAAAACGAAACCTTCAGTCATAAATTCATATCAGTGGAAACCACTACAGATTCCGTCAGACGTGTTGCCCGAACTCCAGGTAGTATAAGCTTTGGTTCAATAACAGGGAGTATTGGTCAAAACTCAGTAAAACTTTTACCTGTAGCCAGCAATTCTTCTGAGCCTTTCGTATCCCCCTGTGAAAACGAAGTCGTCTGTACAACCATCAATAAAAAGGCTTTGATTGAAAAATCATATCCCTTGACTCGCCAACTCTTTATAGTCATTAAACAGAATGGCGGCGTAGATGAACAAGCAGGCATAGCCTATGCCAACTTACTCTTGAGTGATGAAGGTCAAAGATTAGTAGAGCGAGCGGGTTATGTGCCCATTCGCTCGGAATTTGCTGATAATAAGTGAAATGTTTTGATAACAAATTGGGCTCAATATAGGCTTCGTGAACCTTGGGTATTTTGCTAACTTAGGGTCATAAGTTGGTATTTAAGTTCTGACTGGATTAATTAGTAATTCTGTACTAAGCTATGTCTGCTTGTAGCCTTCTTATGTTTGGGTAAAATGGGAGAGTTAAAAACCTGACATTTGTATAGGATAAGCTTTTTCAGCTTCTATTTCCGTTTCAGGGTGAATCTCGGCTCAATGCCAAATTCCGATTAATCATTCGTCAACAATGAGAACCCCTATTTATCTAATAAATCCGGGTTCTGTGCCTTGTGAAAATTACAAATCAAATAAGCTAATGAGCATTTAAATTGCATGAAAGTAGGGCTTAAGGCCTTACTACAAGCGAATAAATCTGGAAAAATAAATGGCCATTAGCTTATGATTGCTAGATTAATAAATCGAAATAAATAATGTCTTATTAAACGTTTGCTCACTTTAATAACTGCTTATTAACTATAGAAATCTTGCCTTTTTTTTAAATATTTTAACTAATAAAAGGTAAAGCTTACGCTTTATTTTACTGAAGTTAAAAAACATTATTTTTCATAGTAAATATGGTAGAAGCAGTGATTACCAATTCAAGCGAAACCTTTCTGAAAGACGCTGTTGTTGAAAGATATAATCTCTCTAAGCTGAATAAAACTCGCATCCGTTTTAAGATTCAGTTAAAGAAGACAACCAAGAGTAATGCTCCAAAATGGACAGATGTTCTCAAATATTCTCAAGATGAACAAGAATCTGACTTAGTGAAGGTCACAACCTCAGAATTTGGTTTAAAGGGCATCAAAGTTTTCAAAGCTTTAGACGAAGCAGCAAACCAATTAAGGCAAGAAATTGCTTCAGTCCAAGAATGGATGAATTATGACAATGGTGATTGGATTTGTTCTATAGACTTAGCGCCCTTGGTCTGGAATCAACTAATCGTAATTCGAGATAATATTGCACCTGTTTTACGCACTCAACTGAAAGAAGAGTATGAAAAGGGGTACGCAGACTATCAAGAACGTATTGACAAATTTCTCTCACTCAATGCTTGGCAGTTATCTGTAGAACAACAACAAGAAGTTAAGCAGAACTTAGCCAAAGCTTTTCCCTGTTTAGAGGAACTAGAGGACTATTTACAAGTAGTAATTGGTCGTCCTGTCATTATTCCCGCCATCAGTGAACAATTGTCAGAGAAACAAGCTGAATGCTTAGGGCAAATAACTCGGTTTATCGAACAGTATGACAGAAATTTAGAACAAACACTGAGGGAATCAGCGATCGCAGGAGGCGAACAACTAGCAGCCCAGTTGCTCGAAGATTTGAGCAATTGGGAACCAGGACGAAAGCCTGTCAACTTCAAGAAGAAGATGGAACGCCATTTCAAGAAAGTCCAAATGCTTTTGGCTAACGCCAGTTTTGAAGCAGGTAGCAGCCTTGGACAAATGATGGCTCATCTAGAAAATGTTCTCGAAAACGCTTCTGTGGATGCTAAAAAGCTGGATTCACAAGGGCGTTCTCAGTTACAGGAAAAAATGGATGAAATTTGCTCCAAGCTTTTGGATGAACAACGCCATCTCCAACGATTAGCAAGTGATGAGGGTATGGGCTTAACCAAAGCTACAGCGATGTCTCTCAAACTTCGCTAGAAAAAACAATCAAGAACGTGTCTGTATCGTCGTTGATCGAAAACGAGGTGTGGGTGTAGAGGAAGACAATACGCCCACACTTCCCAAGCTTGCTACGGAACTGAGAGGGGAAGGAACTTTTTGCTTCCTTGTCTATCACCACTGTTCCCATTAATTTACCAGTCCACAGTATTTAGAGGTAGGAAATGTCACATTTTTCAACTGTCACTACAAAACTAACTAACCGTGAATGTTTAGTACAAGCTCTACAAGATTTGCAGCTTACCGTTCAAGTTTATGAAAAACCACAATCCCTGAGAGGTTATTACGACGACTCCCAGGGGAAAAGTGCTGAGATTGTTGTCCCTGGCCGTAGTTTAAGTGTCCGCGCAGATATCGGGTTTAAGTGGGATCAGGAGGCAGGGGTGTATCAACTCATCCATGATGCCTATGAAACTGTACCCCGACTAGGAGAAGACTTCTTTTCGCACACCTTAATACAAGCCTACGGACAGAAGATGGTTCGCGCTAAAGCAGCCCAGTTACAAGAACATCTGGGAGAATGCACCATCACAGAACAAACCAATGGTCAGGTACATACTTTGCGTCTCGCATTTTCAGCACATCAGCAAACTCAACAAGTACGGAGGTAACTTATGGAACGAGCAATATTGATACATTTTGACACTGTTACAGGCGAAGTGAAAATAGAAGCCGAGGGATTTGAGGGATTGTCGTGCCTAGAAGCAACTCAACCCTTTGAGGAAGCTTTGGGTGTGGTAAAGGGCGATCGCACTTACAAACCAGAATCTCAGCAACAGCTTCGTAGCATCATTACTCATCAACAACGACTGCACCAATAAACATTCGATGGGGGAACGAGGAAAATCCCCCTGCACAATTTTTCTATGAGCGAACTACCTGAAGATTATCCGATGCTCCATATTTACCCCTCAAAAGGAGCGCGGCAACCAGTAATTATCAAAGGAAATGCGGAGGGACTGTGCGCTTTAGTCAATGCCCTAATTTCCGCCATTGCTCATCCAAATTCTTCTGGAGTTGCTGAAGTGTTTAACGGCGATGCCGAAGTTTACGAAGTAGTCGTGCATCTTGTTACCACTCACGAAAAACTTTCTCCCGTACCCGATCAAAATTCGCAACAATGAAACTATCAAACCTGATTACCACCATTGACTCTCAAATACCCATCGTGGCAATAGATGTTCTGTCCCCCGAAGAAGCCACTATCATTCAGTGGTTAACTACTGAAGTGATGGACAAACTTAACAGTCCTGTGTACTTCTGGAATTTGGGAGTTTCCGGCTTGGAGCAATGTCTGATTGCTGACGACGGTGGACTGGTGTTCAAATCAGTCGAGACGTATAAAAAGCCTCATAACATAGACCCTTTAATATATGTGTTCGAGTACATCAACAATTTCGGCGGTAATGGGGTTTTCATCCTGGGCGATGTTCACCCTTTTGTCGGTAAAAACTCCCTGCAATTGAGTTGGGAAATCCTCACCAGAGTAAAAAATTTGTACCATCGCCTCAAACCGACTGAAAAGCGAATTGTGTTTTTAGGTCAAAACATTCAATTGCACGAATCCCTACTGAGACTAATTCCTTGCTGTGAAGTTCCTTTGCCCAGCATTGAGCAAATTCAAGACCACTTAGAATCATATTTACTGTACTTGCAAGAATCTGCCAGTGAGCAAGAGGTAACTTTTACTGTATCTCTCACCACTGAAGATAAAGAAACCTTGGCAAGAGCAGCATTAGGGCTAACCTTGGAGGAAATCAGCGACTTTCTCCGGCTCACTGTTAAGGAGCGATTAACTTCTAAAGGTATAGTAATTGATGCTACTGTCATCCCTTTGGTTGTGGAATACAAGACCCGCCTACTGGCTCAAATGGGTATTGAATTAGGTAAACCGGCAACAATACCGTTTGGTGGACTAGACCTGTTGCGGGATTGGTTGCAACGCCGCCGCCGGTTATTTTCCCAAGAAGCGCGATCGCTAAATCTACCCCAACCTAAAGGTGTGTTACTAGCAGGGCCACCAGGAACAGGTAAATCGATAGTGGCGAAAAACATTGCAACCATACTCAATCTTCCACTGCTGCAATTAGACATTGCCTCAATGCTTGGTAGCCTGGTTGGAGAATCTGAGGGCAATGTCCGCCGCGCACTCAAGACTGCTGAAGCGATCGCACCCTGTATCTTGTGGATTGATGAGGTCGAGAAAGCACTTTCAGCTAATGGCGATACCTCTGGAGTATCACAAAGGATTTTGGGAAATATCCTCACTTTCATGTCTGAGTGTACGGCGGGGGTGTTTGTGGTGGCAACTTGTAATGACCCAACAGCGCTGCCTATTGAGTTCAAGAGGAAAGGGCGGTTTGACGAGAATTTCTTCGTTGACCTACCTACTGAGTTGGAACGCTGCCAAATTCTTAAGATTCACTTAGAACGGTTTGGTATAGAAGTTCCGCAGGAATATTTAGAGGCGATCGCTGCTGCTACTGACAAGTTTAGTGGTGCTGAGTTGGAAACCCTGGCATCAGAAGCAGCACTACTGGCTTTTGATGAGGGAAGACCTCAGCAGGTTACACTGGCTGATTTAGAAAATTGCCAACAAAACATCACCCCTTTAGCTGTTCAAGATGCTGCTGCTGTTGAGCGGATGCAGTCTTGGTCAAAGATTGCGCGACCAGCTTCCAGTCCTGTGCAGGTGTCTAAGAAAGGTCTTCGTACTTCTAGGTTCCGTACTAATTAGGTATTCCCAAATTAGTACTGATTTGAAGCTTTTGTCAAATGAACATCTGTTGTTGAGATATTCATTTGACATGGCAATACTTTACTCTAAATTATGTCAAAAATATGGAAATTTACTTAATATTCGTAGATGCGGCTCAGAACAGTAACAAATTCTGGAGTGCAAAAGTTGAGCAAAGCAATCTAACTGTTGAGTGGGGTAGGGTAGGCTACAAATCTCAGCAAAAAGTACACTCTTTTGGTAATTATCAACAAGCAGTTTCTAAATTCCACAATCTCGTGGCTGAGAAGAAAATGAAAGGCTACCGAGAAAGCCAACCTCAAATTGATAGTACTTCTGATTCTCTAGAAATCAAAAGAGCTATCCAATTACTGGAGATTTTGCGCCCTTATGTAGCACAAAGACAATTTGCCAATAGAAATTATCTAGAGGCATTAAACCAATATTTAAAAATAGTTCCTACACCTTTAGGAATGAAAATAGACCCGTCTCGAATATACCGCGATGTGACAGATGTTGAACATCAACTATCACTGCTGAACTCTTTGTTGGAAACTGATTCTGTGCTGGCTGATAACACTACAGAAGAATCTGCTAATAATAGCAAAGTTATCAGTTTAAAAAGCATTGGAAAGAACTTTTGGAGGCATTTGTAGAAATAATTCAGGAGCAGAGCCAGATATTCCCAAAGCTACGATCAGAATAAAGGCTTACCTGAGAGCGGTTAAATGGGATATATCGGTAAACTTCTGTATGTCTCACAGAGTAAAAGCATCTGATTCAAAGCTTCACAGCTTCACAGCCTTTATTTTCTGCTATCGCAGTCACCTTTCTAACAATGACGCAACCAGAAATAAATCATCATGACTCAAACAGCATCGAAACAAAGGTTAAAGCCTGCAAATCAGACAAAACAAACAAGTGTAGCTAATCCTAAAGGCGAAAATGAAGTATCAGCAAATATCCCAGAAATATCTACAGGTAAAAAGAAAAAATCTACATCTCCTGATGCTGATACTTCAACTGAAACTATCTCAAATAAGCGTACTAATAAACGTTCTGCCAAATCAGAGTTAAACTCTCAACCACTTATAGAATCAGGAATGGAGGTAATCTGCTCACAAACTAAATTTCACGATGCACTCTCTTTAGTTAGTTGTGCTACCCCAGCTAAACCTACCCATCCTATTCTTGCTAATGCTCTAATCATTGCAGATATCGAAACACAACAGATACATTTAACTGTTACAGATTTAGCATTAACAATTCAGGCAAGTTTTGAAGCCCAGGTGTTGCTCAAGGGTGAAATTACTGTGCCAGTAGAAATGCTATTTGAGATAGTTAAGCATTGCCCTAATGGTAATATTAGCCTCAGTAGTCAGACTCAGATTATACAGCTTATTGATGAGGAGAAGCAAACAAAAGTTTGCTCTCTCAGTTTATCTGATGCTGATGGAAAATATGAAATTAGAGGCATTATTGCTGAAGAATTTCCACCTAGTTCTACAATTGATGCTACTCCCATTGCTCTGCCAACAACAGTTTTCAAAGATGGTTTGAAAGGTGTAATTTATGCTGTAAGCACTGATGAAAATAAATATATCTTGACCGGAGTTCATATTCAACTTACACAGGAGAAGTTAAAGTTTATTGGTACTGATGGGCATCGAGTCGCAACCACTGAACTTTCAACTCAAGGAATTGGTAGAAAACCCCGCAAACAAGTAGAATCTTCAGAGATACAATTTACTATTCCCGGTCGAGTCCTCAAGGAACTAGCACGTAACTTGGATGATTCTGTCGAATTTATTAATCTGTTGTATGATGCCCAAAATAATCGCTTGGGTTTTGCTTGGCAAGATATTATCCTCAGATGTCAATGTTTGGAAGGAACTTACCCTGACTGCGAACAGCTATTGGCAAGATTTAGCTTTGACCGAGAAGTAATCCTAGAAAAAGCATTCTTAGTCAAAGCATTAGAACGCTTATCTGTGTTAACAGATAAAAAAGAGAAAGGTATTTACTTACAGTTTGATGGAAGTTTGCAGCAGCTACGACTATCAATTGAACGGGAGTTTGGCAAAGGCGATCAGGTTATTGCTGCTCATCTACCATCAGAAATGTCATTGAATATTCAGTTTAACCTCAAGTATTTAGTAGAAGCAGCCAAGGCAATTCCCAGTTCTGCTATCAAAATGCACTTGCAACAATCAGATCATCCTGCCATGTTGGTTCCTTATGGAGATAGACCAAATCCAGAACTGCAAATGGAAATGCGTCAATTCTTATTGCCACTGTACACTCTAAATGCTTAATAAGTGTTAACCGCAATCTTGAAGTTTTGTAGGGTGTTTTGGATACGAGTGGTGTTTATTTTAGACGGGGATTTGAGGAACTCTGGACAAAACTAAGAATATGAACGAAAATCCTCGATTTTGACAAATAGAAACTGTGCATTTTGGCGGCAAATATCCGACTATTTGCCGCCAAAATGCTAAATTTATCCAGTTTTATCAAGAAAAAAGGAAGCAAAGCAGGGTGCAAGAAGGAAAGATAGAAAAGTATGTTTTAGAATCTAATCGTTACCCAATATGGTAAACACTTTACAATCAGAGTATTACTCAGCTTTATTTAGCTGTTGATGATGTTGTCTATGAAAACTTTTTTCAACGTAAATCTGTACAAGCAGTCATCAATGAAAATCACCTACTGTTAATAGTTGTAAATACAGAGAAGGAGAAAATTCGGCAATGGATAAGCTAGAGCAATACCGCAATGCTATTAAGAAGATATTAACTGAGTATTACGAAACTACTAATACTCAAGTCATAAAAAATACGGGAGTTGAAGTAAGCGATCGCTTGGCTTTTGATGAAACAAGAGATCAATATCTTTGGTTTCGATTTGGCTGGGATGACAAAAAGCAAATCCAGTATATTATCATCTATCTCTGCATTAAAAACGGCAAAGTTTGGGTGGAAGAAGATGCAACTAATTTATGCGTTGTTGATGATTTGCTATCAGCCGGAATACCCCAAGCCGATATTGTTTTGGGTTTCCACCATCCCAGTAAACGAGGTTTAACAGAATTCGCTACTGCTTAAGGAAACAGGTAAAAAAGAGAAAATTAGCGTTTTATGAGCCAAGGAGATGAAGTTTAAAAGTGCTATAGCTTGGTTGTAAACCCCATAAAATTCTCCACCTGTTTCAACGTTTAAATAATTAGGCATACTCAACTTCTGGTATCGGTAAATCTTACTGGAATTGAGCAAATCAGGCTACTTTGGATTCAAAATTACACCCCCTTAACAGGGGTAAGGGCGACAAATTAAGGTTAATGAATCCTATGTCTACAGTCGCCCTACATCAAAAATATCGACCCCAGACAATAGCCGAATTAGTTGGACAGCCCTACATCAAAACTGCTCTGACTAATGCTGTAAAATACCTACAAATTGCACCAGCTTATTTATTCACAGGTTCTAGAGGCACAGGTAAAACCTCAACTGCTCGGATATTTGCTAAATCCCTCAATTGCCTCAACACTAAAAAACCAACTGACCAACCTTGTGGTATTTGTCAATCCTGCCGTTCAATTGAAACCAGTAATAGCCTAGATGTCAGTGAAATTGATGCTGCTTCTAATAATGGTGTAGATGATGCCCGTGCTTTAATTGAGCGCAGTACCTTAGCGCCAGTTGCAGGACGTTACCGAATTTTTATTCTCGATGAGTGCCATTGTCTAACCGGTAACGCCTTCAATGCCTTACTTAAGTGTATTGAAGAACCGCCACCTCATGTTGTTTTCATTCTCTGCACAACAGAACTGTACAAGGTGTTACCTACCATTGTTAGCCGTTGCCAAGTGTTTAATTTCCGCACTTTGTCTGTTCAGGCAATTGTAAAGCACCTCGGTATTGTAGCAGATGCAGAATCTATTTCTATTGATGATCAGGCACTAACAGCGATCGCACGACTCAGCGATGGTGGACTCAGAGATGCACTGCAATTACTGGGTCAAGTGAGTCTTTTAGATGAAGATATCACTGCCAATCATGTCATGGAAATCGCTGGTGGTGTGACAGAAACAGAATTAATGTCAATTTTACAGGCAATATCCACCAACAACACCTTTAACTTGCTGCAAGTAGCGAGACTTCTAGTGGACTCTGGTAAAACGCCCAAATTGATTCTCTCCAACTTACTGCAAACATACCGAGATTTACTGATTATCAAGTCTGCACCCAAAGAGCAATCCCTACTAACTGGTTGTGTTAGCTATGCTCAACTCAAGGTTTTAGCAAATCACTGGAATTTCGAGACGCTGAATTTGTCCCTAACAGAGTTACAAAAAGCAGAAAACTATCTTCGGTACACAGTAAATGCTGCTGTATGGCTAGAAGTTTGCTTACTGAACCTGATGCCCAGTTTATTTCCTGTCAGTGCAACCAAGACGCTAACTACTAAACCTGTAAATGACGGCAAGTTGCTACCAACAGTTGGAGTATACACCACAAATAAGGTGACAGCTAAACCTGTAGATGACAAATTGTTACCAGCAGTTGCAGCCCAAACTACTAACCTGGCTCAAATTTGGCAGCAGGTGATGGATATAGCTAAACCTAGTAATCAAAAGCTGTTGGCTCATGCTCATCTCGTTAAATTGCAAGGTGACAAGGCAATTTTAGAGGTTACACCAGCTTACCTGAATAAGTTTGAGAGTAATAAAGAAGCGATCGCTAAAATGCTGCAACGAGCTACCCAAAGTCAACAACCAATGACTGTGTTAATTAAAACTGCCAACAAGAGCAGTAATGGGAGGGTAAAAGCATGATTGTCTTGCTGACAGGTGACGACCAACACGCTATTCAGGAACAGCTAAACCAATACAAAGCAGAGATTGATTCCCAATGGCTCACACTTTGCTATCACCGATTTCCAGCCGATCAGCTTGACCGAGCTATCAGCGTAGCTCGCACTCGTTCCCTGACTGGTGGTAAAAAACTGGTGATTGTGGAAAATTGCCACCTCAAGCAGTGGGGTGATACTGAGTTGTCAACTTTGCAGCAGCTTATTCAAGTGCCTGAATTCACAATTTTGCTGTTTGTCGCCACCAATGTAGATAAGCGCCTGAAGATTTACAAACATCTTGTCAAGTATGCCAAGTTATTTGAGTTTCCATTGATACCACCTTGGCGTACTGATTTGATTGAGAAGGCGATCAGTACTCAGGCTAAAAAAATCAAGCTGGTGCTGTCAAAGGATGCAGTGGAATATCTAGCAGAAGCAATTGGTAACGATATGACTCGTGCAGCCACAGAGTTACGCAAACTGTATATCTATGGTAATGGCAGACAACTGGAGCTTGCAGAAGTAAAAGAGTTAGTGCCATGTCAGACTCAGAATAGCCTACAACTGGCATCTGCTATTCGCCAAGGAGAAAGCAATCAAGTTTTGCACCTGCTGGATGATTTACTGTCACGCTCGGAACCATTAATGGTGATTGTTGCTACTCTCCTAACGCAGTTTAGAACTTGGCTGTGGGTTAAATCAGCGATGTCTGCGACGGGCTACGCCTACGCTTCTGGGGTTAAGAAAGATAGTGAATTAGCTCAACTGTGCAGTATCAGCAATCCTAATCGCATTTACTATTTGCGTCAGGAGGTAGCAAATACAAGCATCAATGCTTTAGCTAAGGCAGTAACTATGATGCTGGATTTAGAGATGTCTATTAAGAGGGGTGCTGATGCGAAGGATTTACTGCCAGTAATTCTTGGTGTTAGTAGGTTATTTAAGTTAGTTTTATCAACAGAAACTTGACGGATAATTTTGGATTTTAGATTGGATACTTGATTTCTGTCTAAAATCCAAAATCAGTTGTTTAAGTCAGTCAAAAGAGAGTTTTTTAATTCCTAAATAGTAATAATTCGCGGTGTAACTATGGAGAAAAATTGAGGATTACGGGTAATAATCAACCAGAAATAAAGAGAAAAATAATTTGCCCATATTTTTTAGCAAAAATCTATTTTTAATTTTCATATTTATCTTTAATTAATGGCAGCAGCCAAGGCTTAATTTGCCAAAGCTGTTGTTGATATGCCAGACTTAATTAGCGACGTGCTGCATCACAAAGGTACTTTCCCCCTGTAGCATCAAAACAAGAAATTCGTTGTTTTTCAGCTTCATTTGTTATAATTGGCTCTAGTGATACAACGGTGTAATAAGTCACTCCAGCAAGAGTTGAACCGTCTCCATCAAGGTTGTAAAAAGTAACGGTGTTTCCTGTCGCGGTTAATGGTGGTGCTGGGAAATATTTTGCTGGATATCCGTTAACAGCTGGCCGCCAAGTTTGAACATATACAGTTTTCCCGCTTAAATTGGTAGCGCTGATAGTGAGGTCAAGATTTAAAGCTGTAACAGTAAGCTTGCTGCTGGGTGATACAAAAGTAATTTGATTCGTTAGCTGGTTAGTGGTGCAGATATTTTTGCCATATTGCATTGTTGTACCAGCACAAGCAATTGTTGTACCGTTCTTCAAAACATAATCATATCCAGATACAGGATAATTACCGCTACCAGGTGGTTCACTTGAATCTTGCTCTTGTGTTAATTGCCAATTTCCAAAATAGAAGCCAATAGGACTAAAACTCTTTTGTTTGTTTACTGTATTTTGATCATAAAGCCAGAAATGAACATGATGGGCATTAGAACCACCACAAAGTGCAGTAGTACCAAGCTTAGTTTGATAAGATACTTGTTTACCTTCAGTGATAGTAGAGTCTGGCTTCACATGGTGATAACCGTGGTAAAGTCCATCAGCACGTTTAATTATAATCGTACAATTATCAGTTACTCGATAAACTGTACCACTATCAACAGAATATACATCTCCTGCTACACCATTAGGTGTTCCAAAATCAAGACCGTTGTTGATACTGCCATGTAAATCCTGACTGTATTTCCAGGTTTGCCCAGTTGCCCATGGAAACCCCTGTACTCTCCTATTTGTAAGCTGTGCATTTGCCAGATGGTTACTTACTCCAGGGAGTAGTATGGCTGCTAATGCGATAATTACAGCTAGACTTTTTGTCTTCATAATTCTCCACAAATTAAATACGGATCATACCTATGGAAAGCCAAAAAACTTTAAATCATGGATGGTTGTAGTATTTGGCTGACTACGGGACTTTTATCTCCGTGAATTTATTAAAACAGAGGGATTACTGAGATATGTAGAAACTGTGTATGTCTTGATGCTGAAAGGTTAAAGATTTATGTATGACTTGTTACTGACTTAGGCGTTACTGATTTAGGATAGCGAAAATAAGTCTTGTCTATGTATCTATATATATTGAGTATTAAATATGTCAGGTAAGTCTCTTTGGGTTCATCCGAATTTGATTAATCATATCGAAGCTGCATATACACGAAGTGAATATACATCCCAAAAGGATTTAGCTACAGATTTAGGTATTAGCAGAGATACAGTTTCCAAATTTTTCAATGCTAAGCGAATTAGCCGCTTAATATTTATAGAAATTTGCAAACGTTTAGACCTAGAATGGCAAGATGTAGCTGATTTAAACAATGCAGATTGTTCAGATATATTGCAAGAGACTGTAGAACTAAAGTCGGAAGAAAATATCTCATCTCATATCCCTAATTCTGAAGCTATAGAAAGTGAAGCAGCAACTATTAGCGAAAATAAACCACGTGGATTGTATATTCCGAATACTCGCTGTCGGTACTTATGGGGGCGGGATGAGCTAGTCAACCAAGTTTTGTCTCGCTTGTATAACCCGCAAGAACTATCTATTCTTTCTCTTAGTGGTAGTGCAGGTTATGGAAAAACAGAGGTTGCTACACAAATTGCTAAAACAGCCCTGAAAGATAATATTTTTGCAGATGTTCTGTGGGTAACAGCTAGACAAACAGAATTAGTGGACGGTCGTATTAGCGAACAAAATCAGTATGAAGTGCTAAATTGGAATAGGTTTCTTCATGAAATAGCTGGTCAACTAAGGTGTCCAGTAGAAGGAATTCGTCAACGTCTCAAAGAAGAAAAATTACTTATTATATTGGACAACGCTGAAACAGCAGATTTAGAAAGTATTCTTTCACAACTTAACCAGATACTTAATCCTAGTCGGGCGCTTTTAACCAGTCGTGTAAAAACCAAGCCACCCTATGTAGGGCTGGTTCCAATTAAAGGACTAGACCCAACATCGTCCTGTGAATTATTGAAGGATGAGGCAGAATATAATAATATGCCTGTATTACTACAAGCAAGTGATGTACAACTTGAGAGAGTACATGAACTTTCCTGCGGCGCTCCCTTAGCACTGCATTTTGTGGTCAGTAGTATTTTAAATTACAATGCAATTGAGCCAGTCCTAGCTGGGTTAGAACAAGCTCAGGGAGAAGTAGAACAGTTCTATAAGTTTACTTTAGAGACAGCATGGCAACGTATCAACAAAGTATCACAAGATGTGCTGCGTTATATGGGTCAGAATGATGCAGGTGTTACTCAAGCAGAGTTATCTATTTTTCGAGGATTATCGGATTTGCAGTTAAATACAGCACTATCTGAATTGAGACGTTGGTATTTAGTGGAAGACACAACAGATAAAAAGAGCAATCTGAGATATGATTTGCATCCTTGGATTAGAAGCTGTGTACGTAATGGTTTGGTTGATAATTGGCAACCATCGCTTCAAGACTTAGAACAAATTGCTAAATCAAAGTTTGATATATAAAATCAATAGGGTAGCTAAAGTATGACTATAGTAGATTTAACAATTATTGAAGAAAGAGCAAATCTATTTAGTTTTTTACAGCAATGTCAAAAGATGTGTTTGCCATTAAATAGTCAGAGCGAGCGAGCATTTAACTTGTTATATCAATCTTGGGAAAAAACTAGTGGTAAATTGTTTTTCTTGTGCTACTGGAATGACTATTTTCGTTGTGGAAACATTGTGCTTAGAGTTGCTAAATCCCTAGATTATGTTCATAAAGAAGCTCAGTTATTAAGTGAAATCGGTTGGATCTGTATGGAATGGGAAGATTTTATAACTTCCCAGCAATATTTTAATGAATCATTAACTAAATATCAGTTTGTTAATGATATTAAAGGAGAATGTCGCTTATTACGATATTTAGGAGTGTTATCATATCGACAAAATTTACTAGATTTTGCTCTAAATTATTACAATCAAGCTTGGAGTATTTTAGAATCCAATCATCAAAAATATGAGAATGATGATAAATGGGATTTTCAACAAGCTGAATTAGCTAATGTTATTGGATGTCTTCATTTAGAGTTAAGAAATTTTGAGGAAAGTTATCACCAACTCGATCTATCTATAAAAAATTACTATGTTTTACTAGAAAAATATCCTGAATTAAGAGATAGAAATTATTATTATTTAGCTAACCCGTTATTAAATTTGGGTAAATGGCACTTTTTGCAACAGGATTATGAACAAGCAAGAAGATTTTATAAAGAAAGTCTTAAACTTAGTAAGGAGATTAACCGTACTGATTCAATGGCTGATGTATTGATATTAATGGCTGAACTAGCTGAGATAGAAGGTAACAAAGATGAAGCTATAGAATTAGCTAGTGAAGCAGAAGTTGTAGCTGGTATTGAAATACTATCTGTACGCGATCGCGCTGCTCGTCTTCGTGAGCGATTAGAAGCCCAAAAAAGCTAAAAATCAACTCACACTTACTGACGAATAACACCAAATGGACGATAAATCGATTCCTCAAAAATTTTAGACACCTCAGTTCTAAGTTATAAATTCTGAGTTTACTTCTGTCAACTTAATATCACTCCCCCAATGGGGGATTTTTTAGGGCAATGAGCGAAAAATCCCGCTATGAACACGCCCAATTATAGTCTATTACTACAAAGCTTTTGGACACCACCTCGTACACCCATTACAGAAAATTCCAACTCAAATAACCATCCTACTGAACCAACAGATATTGCTGAATTTCTAGGTGAAGATTTACTCTGGCAACAGACTATTCCTGCCAAAGAACCTAATCTGAAGAATATCCCTAATGACCTACCAAATAAATTAATTAAAGCACTTCACTCATTAGGAATCACCCAACTTTACTCTCACCAACTTCAAGCCTTACAAGCAATTAGACAAGGTAAAAGTTTAATCCTCACCTCTCCCACAGCCAGTGGCAAAACTCTCAGCACATACCCCGCCATTGTGGAAGGTTGCATAAATGAAGAACACCGAGCATTAGCATTTTATGGACTGCGAGCATTAGCACTAGACCAGTTCCATAAAATCTCTCAACTACTCTCAAGTATGCCAACACAATCCAGACCTATATTGGCAATGATCACTGGAGATGTAAAATCAGAAAAACGAGAACAAATCCTCAAGAGTGAACCGCATATATTAGGTGTCACACCAGAATTAATCCACTTTCAACTCAAGCAAGCCTGGAAATCCGCGCATTGGGCAAACTTTTATCAGCGATTACGCTATGTACTGATTGACGAAGCTCACACCCTCTCAGGGAGTTATGGCGCAAATATGTCCTGGCTGATTCGTCGCATTAAACTAGCAGTAGATCATTACGGTGGTGACTCCAAGAAACTGCAATTTATCTTCCTGAGTGCCACTTGTGGTAATCCTAAACAACTGGCTCTGAAAATCTCTGGTTTGAAACCAACTAAACTCAACCCCAAACCCCTGATTTGGATTCGCAAAAGTGGAGCCGCTTCACCATCTAGACAAATCATTATCACTCAGCCCAGTTACAATCTAACTGGTGATACCGCTCGGATAATTCAATTTTTACTCAATCAAGGTAAATCAGGTATCGCCTTTTGTAACTCCCGTCGCAGCGTGCGGGAACTAACAGAATTACTCAAATCAAACCAAGTAGCCGCCTTCTACAGTGGCATAACTTCTGAGCGTCGGGCAGAAGTAGTTGACCAACTCCAGTCTGGCACAATCAAGTGGATTATTGCCACAGAAGCATTAGAAGCTGGAATTGACCTACCAGAATTAGAATGTTGCATTTTGCGTGGCTGGCCTGGTTCCAAAATGGCATACCAGCAACGCAGTGGCCGCGCCGGACGTTCTCAGTCTGGACTGACAGTGCTGCTTCCCAATGCTCTCAATCCCATAGACTGCTATGTAGCAGAACATCCAGAAATGCTGGTATCGCCAGAAGCTGAGGAAGTGTTCTTTAACGACGAATATCCCATCTTTGCTGCTAAACATTTGATGTGTGCAGCAGCAGAAACTGGTATTCCTACTAATAAAATCAAGCACTACTTTGGCACAGCAGCTTATGAGGTAGCAAAACTCCTGTTAGCCCAAGGGCATCTAAATAAAGGTCGTAATGGACTGTGGGCAAAGGGTTATCCCCATAAAGATGTTAACTTTCGGGGTGGCTTATCCCAAACTACTATCAAGCTAGTAGATGCAGAATCTGGCGAAGAACTAGAGGAAATCTCAGAAGATATTGCTCACCGGGAAGTCCATCCCCAAGCCATCTACAAACGACAAGATGCCAATGGACGAATGCTGACTTATCAGTGCATCTCCCTTGACTTGAACAGCAAGCAAGCAATTTTAAAACAGACAGCAGATAGCTCACTGTTTACAGTTGCAGTTACGGAATCAGAAACCAGTAGCCTAACAGTGCTGACAGATCCGGTAAAGTTACCATTGCTGTTTTCTCAAGTCAGTGAAGTTAATGACTGTCAGGAATACTTAACCCTAGAACTTAGTTTTGGTGAGGTTAAGCACATTACCAGTGGTTACAGTTTAATGACCCAAATCTATGAGCAGACTTGTTTGAACAAGCGGTGTCTTAACTACAAGGAATCGCTACCTAAAAAACATCGTTGTCCACTTTGTAGCAAACTCACACGCAAAGCTGTAATTGTGAAAACCCTGTCAGAAGAAAAGTTTGAGCAGCCTTTCCGTACTCATTTTTCAGCACCAATGGTCAAAGTAGCAGTTAACTCAAATGCGCGGGAATACCTCCAGCACAATGCCTTGGAAACTAGAACCAATTTAACCCGCAGTGGAGAACCGATTCCACCAGGCTATCAACAGTTGTGGGAATATTCCAGTCCCTTGATTGCTATCCATAGCTTTGGGCATCAAATTATGAGAGCGTTACAGCTGGTGGCTAGAGTTGACCCAAAACAGGTGAATTTTACAGTAGTGAAGGAGTTAGGGGAAAATAACAATTACACAGGCTATTTCTATGATACCAGTGATGGTGGTAATGGTGCGGCTGAAGCTGTGTTTAAACATCTGCCAAAACTTGCTAGTGCTGCTAGAGCGATCGCACGAGATTGTAATTGTGATACTGGCTGTGCCAAGTGCCTAATTCAACATGGTTGCCCTGATGGTAACACTGCTTTATTGAAGCAAATGGGATTATTGTTGTTAGATGCGATCGCTACACCTGATGTTTAACACTCTCCTGACTGTAAAACTGAGTGCTTGCGTTAGTTTCGCAGTCAAGAGAGTGTCAATGTCCCAGATACTCAATCACTGCCTCCAAGTCTGCAATCGCCCGATTAAATCGATTGAGCATTGCTTCTGCTACTTCTGGTTGGGCGTTGACAGTCGGTAGTTTTTCCCTTACCACACCTTTGAGCGCTTCTAGCCACAGCGACAAATTTGTATGTCGAACTGCTGTCAACAATCCCATGTTGGTGAGAACAGACAAATGAAACCCAAGTTGGTCTTGTCCACCATAACCCAAATATCCGTTACTCAGTTCTAGTTTTTCTGGAGTAAACTCAAAATACTGGTCAGAGGTAATACCAGATCCTTCGAGTTTGGGTTGTGGTAATGGAGGTTGGGATTGAGTCATTATCAATTAGGATTGTTGTACAGCAGGTAATTTTGACATTTGCAAAACACTGTCTGACCAAGTGCCAAGCTCTTGAATAATCTGGTTTTTAGCTTCTGTGTTATTCCAGGCTTGTTCCCAGTTAAACAGCCAGCGTGTGAGAAACCTTCCTAAGTTTGCTAACTCAAAAGCATTGTCAATATCTATATCTGGGGCTATCCACTCAATAAAATACATAGTCTCTCTAATCAGGCTTTTGACCACATCCTCATGCGTAGAGTCACTGAAAATTTGACTTATCCGTGCTAAATTAGTTACCAATTTTCCCAATCTAACAGAGATACTATCTTGCACAAAGGTTTCTTGCTCATAAGTTAAGCCACTATTCATCCCAGAAACTCCATAATAATTGCGGCAACCTGTTCTCTAATCTTAACGTCCATAATTTCCATTGAACGATTCTGTCGGGGACGGAGATTAACCATAGACTCATAGATTATCTGTTGTGTATCAGGTCTAAAACTAGCAGCCCAAATATCACTCTGCTTACTACCATCTTCTAGCAACGCCTGTTCACAGTAAAAGTGCATTTCACCTCCCCCAGCCAGAATCCGATGTTCAATATCTACCGCTACCTTAATATAAAACTTTAACTCTTGTAGCATCTGCTCAATTTGCCCCGGTGTAGCACGAACTCTAATAATCTCAATCAAAAAACTTACTCCTATTAAACATACGCTTGCCCTGGCTATCTTGCCTAATTACATCAGCCTTCAACTATCAACATTAAAACCCAATTGGTGCGTAGCTTTGTAACTAAATTTTCTACTTCCTGCAACTGGACTTCCTGCAACCGGCAATACGCTGTATATCTGTATTGAAGCATAATTAATCGAAGTAATTAATTTGCAGCTTACCGCTGCATGGGAGAGATGTTATATTCTCCCAACCATGCCAGTAATTAATCTTGCCGATATTCAACAAATTACTAAAACACAACAACAAGTCCTATTCCCCAGTCAAAAATATCATCCAAATCGCTCTGCCTTTGACTCTATAGTTGCAGATAACTTCTCTTTGGTGATGAGACAACTATTTTTAGGACTGACTGTAGAACCTTTATTAAATGCCTATCCTCAAATTGCTCAGTGGGTTGATCAAATACAGGAACTTGCACCGGAAATTTTTCAATCTCGGAAAAAGTTATTAGTCGATAATCCAGTTATTGCACCTCTTGCAATTAATGACGATAACTACTTTATTCAAGTATTAACAAATATAGCATTTAAACAAGGTATTCCCAGACTTTATGAATGGGCTATACGCCATCCACATTTAAGCTGGCAAGACCGGGTAAAGTTGTGGACTACGGCTAGACAATACTCAGTTAATCCTAACCAAATACAACTCGTAATTTTAGCATTAAATCCTGTTAAACCAGCCCAAAGATTAAATGTACGCTGGAATAAAAAGGATCAGATGCAGACTGAAAAATGGTTAATTAAACTACTGACTCAATCTCCAGATAACAAATCACAATCAAACATAGTCATTCCTGAGTTATCGTCAATGGTCAATTTAGAAGCTATTCCAGAAGTCAAGATTTAAGAGGCTAATGCCTCTGCCATTAGCAAATGTTTATTAAAGATAACACCAATGGTACTCAAATCAACTTTTGAGCATAGATGGCTATTATCAAAACTACTGAAATTAGATGATGAATATCAAGGTAGGTGGGAGCAATGGCGATGCACAATGGAAACTGGAGAACTACCTAAAAAAATACCACAAACTGAGTTTTTAGACTTAGGACATCCTCAAGTTTTACAGATGCTCTCAAGCTGTCTGCAATCTATTCCTAAAGGTGGATGCGGCAGTCCTTCAAGATTTATTCCCTATTTCACTGATTGGTTACTTTATGCTCTAGGGCATCCCAGCGTTGCTAAATTGCCTCATGAGCCAGAGGGATGTAACGGTGCGAGTAATCGTCTTATTCAAGAACTGGAACTGAAGCTTTTGATTTCTTGTCCCTTCGATTACTTCGGTCATTTGTTGGCTGCTAATCGTTACGGACAATCAAGGGCTAAATTCTATCCTACTCCTACTTGGACGACCAGGACAATGGCTATTGCAGCAGTTGAAAGTTCTGCTGCAATAGCACCATTTCATATATATGAACCAGCACTTGGTACAGGACGATTAGCATTGGAAATGTCCAATTATGCCATCAGTTTGACAGGCTGGGAGTGGGATTCATTACTAATGAAAATAGCAAGTTTAAACTTCATGCTTTATGCTCCCTACTTGGCATTGCCTATTCCTTGTTTGGGTGGAGATTTAATTATCGGAAACACCCTGACTGGCAAGGGTATTTCTTTTATCCGACCAAATTTAAAGTATGAAGCTCCCGCATCAGCACCTAAACCTAAGCTAAATAATAGTTTGCTGATTAATGGTATCAAATATGAAAATACTAAAGCAGAAAATATGTTGCAAGGAAGTTTATTTTGATAAAAATTAAAATTACTGAGTGGCAACAACTATTTCAAAATTGTGTCAGGAATCCTCCTCTGCCAATTTCCTTGCCTACTGTAGCACTTGCCAATCCTCCCTATTGCAAAATTAATCTCGCTTCCGATTCAGAACTAGCCCGATTTGAGATGGCTTATAAATGGATACAACACGGAGATGGAAGCTACGTTATTACATCCAAATTGAAAATCCAAGCAGAACAAGAGTGTTTATTTGTAGAACAGTGTTTAAATCAATTGCAACCTGGTGAAATAGTCTGTATCTTGGTATCTAATGGAATTCTGTCTTCATCTAACCAAGCACACTTTCGCCAATGGCTATTAAAAGACATGGCTTTGCTAATTGCTTCCATTCAGTTACCTACAGAAAACTTTCAGGTAGAATGTGGATTAGGAATTATCACCAGCTTTTTAATTCTTCAGCGCAAAGGTGGAGATTTACCAGTACCAAAAGACTACTCAATCTTTATGGCAGTTGCGGATAAAATTGGTTTTGATAGTCGAGGTCGTCGTCTGTTTCGTCCAATTACAAATGGGCAACAAACCCAAGAAATTGATAGTGATTTACCTCTGATTCTAGAAGAGTTCAAAAAGTTTATCAAAGAGGTATGGCAAAATAATAATGTTGAAAAATAGCACTTGCTGTCTATTAGCGCCGTCAAAGTTACCTATGCAAGTTGTATACAGCGCTTCCGGCTATTATGCAATACAGTTTTTCTCTTTGCCCTCTCCTATCAAAGCTTTCAGATATGGAGATGTACCTCATAGCTGCCGTAAGTGCTGTATGGGGAAAATCAGGACGTATCTCATGAATTTGCAGACTTACTTTAACAACTATAGGATTCCTATTTAATTTTTGAAAAACTGAGAAAATAGAAGCCTTGCGTCATAGAGGTTAGAGCCTCAGTATACTTAGTAAGATTTAAGTCAGATTCCTATAGCTATTTTCTAATCTAGAACTTAAAATAGTCGTTAATACTGTTTGCGGGACTTTGGTGCGACTTCCGAACCTAGCCTGTAACGCTATCCTAGCTTGTCGTGTCGTCATTCCCCGAACAGTACCCCCTTCAAAAAAGCCACTATGCCAACAATGGACATTAATCGGGCGAACCAGCATCAGCAAGTGGCAAGGGAAGATTTAGTCATGTTTATTAATGCCTGCCTTTCCTGCACAGGACAGCGTGAGTTCTACGGTGATGGTTACGGGCAGCGCGTATCTATTGACTTTTTGCACGACTATATTTTAGGTAATTACCGTTTACTCTATACCCGGACATTGGCAGCAGGAATTAACCACTTCAACCAAGCGCAGATTATCCTCAAATTACTAGCAACAGGAAAACATACACCCCCTGAACATCGACAAGAAGAAGGTGCATTAATTGCCGCAGCATTAACAGCCTTACCACCACAACGAGGTTGGGAAGTATTGCAACAGTTGCGGAAAAGAAGTATCAATAATCGTCGTAGCAGAGCGATCGCTCGTGATTATCTCCAGCAAAAACGTGACATCAACTTTGATGCTGTCAAGTATCGCTCCAAATTTCGAGCGATCGCTTCCCATGCTCACCTCACCCTACCAGGCGAATTAGGTAATTTTCTCTTTGGTAAATGGAAACAGCAAGTTTACCAAACAGAGCTATTCGAGACATTTCGCCAAGCACACTATAGCGCTCAAGCAGTTTATCAACTACCTTTTACAGTTGCCGAAGGTTTAGCAGCAAAACACGGAATTAAACGAGAGGTCTTTTTATCCCGTATTCAAGAACAAATGACTTTGAATGAAAAATTGCGCTTTCAAGGTTCAGCCAACCGCACAGAAGTAGCAATCGACATTAATTTAGGTCGTCTCCCTCTAACTCGTTTGGCGCTGTATATCCTCTCTTTGCCATTGGATACTCGCAAACAGCAGTGGGATATCTTAAACCAAGCATTAGAGAAATCTGCTGCCTTCACATTAAGAAAATCACCCTTAAAACTAGGACGAGTAGCCGCAGTTTTAGATTGCAGCTACTCCAGTTCCGGTTCAGCCGAAAAACATCGTCGTCCTTTAGGGGTAGCTTTAGCTACTCATTACTTACTAAAAGCAGCATCCCAGGAATACCAAGCTTTTTGGACAGCATCAACCAGCGATCCACTGCTGATTCTAGCTCGTGGACAAACAGACCTAGCGACTCCCCTACTGGATGCTTTGGACTGGGGCGCAGATTTAGTAGTACTTGTAACCGATGGTTGGGAAAACGATCCCCCCAGTGGAGCATCGGAAATTCTACGTGTATATCGTAATCGTTTAGATCCGAAACAAAAAACTTCCATTATTCATTGCAACCCTGTTTACAACGCCGATGACTTTTCTTTACACCCCCTTAGTCCCGCAATTCCCACAGTAGGATTACGAGATGCAGAAGATTTACCTACAATGTTGGGCTTTGCCCGGTTTGCTGAAGGTTCTGCATCTTTAGCTGAATTAGAATCATATTTAGCAGAGCGAGTCAAGCAAATGTTAGGGTGTAGAGTATAGAGTTTGCAACAATTAAATTGATTTATTTTCAATAGCTTAAATAAAATACCGTCGCCCAAAAAATTTATTCTCTGTAAAGTTTATCCCACAATTATCGGAACATAAAATAGTTAGATTACTTAAATTTAGATTCCTTATGAAACCACTACATTATTTAATATTTCATCCTGACTACGCAAGAAAAAAAACTGAAGTCCAAGCTAAGGTTTTGATGGATGATAAACTTACAGATTGGCAAGGTAATGTTTGGGTGGATGAACCGTGCGGAAACGAAGACCCATTCGTATTTTCAGAAAGCTGGCTTTATTCATACTGTCATGCTACTCAATTAAGAAGAAAACCTATATCAAAATCTTCTCATGTCACAGCAGGATCATATATTTTTTTCTGTAGTGGAGATGCTGCCAATAAAAATACTATTCAGCTAGATACAGTTTTTGTTGTAGATCATAGTGCTAAGTGGCCGGATAACCAGCAAGGAATACCTGAAGAGTTCCAACAGGATTATAAAAACAATAAATCTGAGCAATGGGAGAGACATTTTAAGTACTCTTTTCTTGGTCAACATACTGGAAAATATACCTATGTGAGTAGGCAATGGTTTGATAGCAAAGATGAGTATTCTTTTTTGCCAATTTCTCAGAATGGCGATAGAGTAGAGTTTAATTTAGGATTACTTACATCAAATATTCAATTGAAGATAAAAGACAAAGTAAATGGGAAATATCCAGTAACATTAAGCGAGGAACAAAAAACAGAATTACTAAAAATAGCATTATCTCTAGCGAGTATTAAAGTAATCGGGAATCTGAAGCGGCAGGATAACAATATCAAAACAATAAATCCTGGTAATATAAGCTGTGGATCAAAGTTAGTAAAGTTCGGAAAGTGTTAGGTTTAGTATAGCTACACTCACTACAATATCACTATCAAAATCAAATTGTAGATATTAAAGACAAAAAACTGGATTCAGGACAACATAAGAGAAACTGATATTGCTCAAGATACAGTATTGCTTAAAGTTAATAAAAATAGACCCACCATCCTATGGCATCCAAAAGCAATCTCTTAGCAGACATATCACTTAAAGGACTAGAAATTGCTCCTTCTCAAATACGGGGAGCAGTGCGGATTGTGCCATTATTGCGCCATCAAGTACGTAACGACTTGCGCTTGCTGCGTCGTAGCTACGATGAAGATTTAGCAGTTGTTTCCTTAGCAGGAGAAATGACAGCAGCAGGAATGAAATATTTTTCCTATGTTCCTCACGGACTCGTGTTGTCTTGGACTAATGACGGCAGTCCTGTGGGGGCTTTTGGGGGACAGCTTTTTCAAAGAGATGGTAAACAGCTAAACTATGGTTGTGCCAGTGTCCGGTTGATGCACCGGATGGTGAAGCGGGAATCTAGTAATCAACTGAGATTTTTGCCACTCCACTTGGCAATGGAAGGCTTTTTATCTATGTTTTTCTCTGGCCCTGATATTGCCTGGAGTGAATATTCTAAGTATGCCCTTTCTCATGGGTTGGGTAGCCGAATGGAAAGCTCTTTTAGTGGACGTTACATTGCTGGACTTGAAGATGCTTTGCGGGTATTTGAAATTCACTCTCGACAGGTTGGGGTATTAGTATTTGTTGCCGAAGCATTAGCATCAGCTTTTGTAGTACCGACACCAGAGGACTATCGACTTTTGCACAATAGCTTATTAGAAGATTTCTATGGTGAGTTATTGTACCAATACGCTTTACTGCACGATACTACTTTTCCAATGAGTGTATCTTTAGATGAGTCAAAAATTAATGATTTAACAGCTTTGAGAGCAGCAGTACAAAATATGCGTTCAGATTGGGCATCGTTTCAGGGTTTCATGGCCGAGGGACTGTTAGGACGCAAGTTAATTTCCCAAAAAGTCTATACTGCTGGTTCGTTCATGTTACAACGATTTATTACTGACCTCAACCCCAACGAAGAAAATCATATTGGGGAAGCGATTATTCGAGAAAATGGTGAATTGGAGTATTTGAAAACTTATCGCTTATCAGGTATGCAGACTCGCCGAGTTTATTTGCTGAGTCAGTTAGCAGAGCATAATTGGAATTTGGATGCTACAGCTAGTAAATTAGGCAATACACGAGAGGAATTTGTGCTGCGTTTAGAAAAGGTGGGTTTTGGTTATTTGCTCAATGCAGAAGTACGACAAGCAGCATTGAAAAAAGTTAAGGGTAAAAGGTGATATTGTCTTGCTAAGATTCAGCATTAATTTGTAAAATTTTGATTTCAATATATTCGCCAATTTCCGAAAAAATAAGCTATCCTGCGTATAACTTGCACTTTTTAGGCTCTGCAACATTGGTAACTCTTTAATGCTCTATAAAATTACAGCCGCGACACCTTATAACACTGAGTTAAACGGGGGTGAATACAACCTAAACAAGCGAAAAAAGACTGCCCAAATCCAGCAGCGAACACTGAGGATTCTACACCGCGATCAACAAGATATTCAACAATATTTCACTTTTTAAAAGCTACCAGCCTCTTATCCTTGCAATCCGGGTGTTTGATAAACTCGTGTTGGGAAATTTTCTAAAACATCAGTTTCACTGCTACTAGACTCATGTGCAGGTGCTACATCTTCCTCTGGTAATGGCAACATCCGCGCTGCTGACTCAATCCGTTCATGTAATGCTTGTGTTAGCGTTTTAATATCAGGAATTGTCACCTGACTTGACAAAGCAGGTTTAACTTGTGTATCCCAAAGAGACTCACTATCATGCGCCCGTTTTTCATCGGCTTTGGACACAGGAATAATTAAAGGATAAGGAATAGAAGCTTGTCCCTCGGAACTATAACCAGGACTGGTAATTACGCACTTGCCTTGAGGAAATTTCAAAATTTCGTCAGCACTGATTACAGGCATTTTTTGCAAATTCTCACTCCAGCTAATTGAACGGCTCATTTGTCCGCCAAGCGATCGCCCTGTGGTACGATTTTTAATCAGCACTTCCTTCTCACCATAGCGTTTGGAGTAATCTTCAGCCGTTTTGTAGTTACCAGGATTGAACAAAACATGAGTACTACAAGCAGAAGCGATCGCACTCCCCATTTTATCCCCATAAATATCGTAAAGTTGCTCTAAACTTTGGATACCTAGAATAAAGCAGGCACCGTTGGAACGATATTCATTAATCCACTGTGGTAATCTGTCCAGCTTAATTGATGGTAATTCATCCAAAGAAATAATCAATGGATCTTTGCGGGGACGGCTCAAATTACCAACAATCATCAAGTGCATTGCCGCTGCCAGCAGAGGCCCAACCACACTACGACGTTCATCATCTAGCTTGAACACCACCATTTCTCTACCTTCAAGCTTAGTGGGAATATCCGATTTCCCTATAAATGCCCTCAGCAAATCAGCTTGAATGAAAGATGAGAAAGTACCTGCTGCTGTGGTCAAAATCCCCGAAATAGTCTTCTCTGCATCCTTGGCACTCAAAAATTGAATAAATGAAGTCGCCACCCATTCATCCAACCTTTTTGACTGTACCGCATGGTCAAGACGCTGTACAAGTTTTGGCAACCGCAGCACCGCATAAAGCATCGCCATATCTGGGTAAGGAGAACCCTTAACTAACTGCAAAAGTGCTTTAGCTAACAAGTCCCCGGCTTTAGCAAAGAACTCATCACTTTTACCACCACTGGAAGCATTGCGGTTAATCACTTGTCCAATTTCTCCTGCCATTACCCCATCGCGTGCATCACGCATATAATCCAAAGGATTAATAACACCGCTAAAGGGTTCACCGGGGGCAAATACTCGTACTTTGTAACCATAACGTGCAGCTAGGGGTGCATGGAGTCGTAGTTGGTCGCCCTTCTTGTCGTAGAGTAAAATCGGAAAACCTTGCTGCATCGCACTTTCTAACATCCGGTCTATGGTAGAGTAGGTTTTACCAGACCCAGGCGCACCTATTACCAGTGTTCCCCTTTCGGCATTGGGAAACCAAACACTAGGAGATGCACCTAACATTGTTTGCAGATTAGTAATTAGCGATCGCCATTTACCTTTTACCCAATAGCGAGGAGTTCCAGACCACAGGGTAACTTTATTGTGTTTGCACTCCTTGATTTGCTTGAGTGCTAGGTTAGTTGCTGCTAGTTTCTCGCTGATACCGGAGACTTTACCAGTGGTGATTTTTCCTTTACCAGTACCACTGATTTGCAACAACAGTAAAACGAAGAGCATTCCACCTACCATCATCCAACCTTGGGGATTGTTATACTGCTGAAACAACTTGCCAAAGTCAATGCTAGCCAGAGGTATTTGAAAGGATGAGACTTCAATTAATGTTGAGTTAGCAGTGATCTGGTTGTCTGGTAGATTCTTGTGGTAAAGGTTCATAGCCGTTAAGTATGGATTTAACAGAAATTTTACCTGCCAAGTTAAAGCTAGGGGATTGACCTTTTGGACATTTTTTTAGAGAGGGAAGAGAAGCTTTTTAAAGATTTTTTATCCTGAGTTTGAATAAAGAGGATAAAGTTTGATATGTTAGTTGAACTCAACTAACTAATTGTTAGAGCAGATCATCAGTTGTTGATTAAAGATATCTCCTGTCCGGCATACAAACGTATTTTGGCAGAATTGGGAGACAATCAATCGCAGTTATAGGATAGGTTACAGTCAAGGGGTGCTGTAAATAATGGCTCCATTACCAGAGCATGAAGTAGCTAAAGTTATTACTGTTCAGACTAAATATCTCTATTAGCGTAACTATGTCTAATCCACCAAATCTGATATATATATCTTCTTCAGTGCTACACCAAATAGACCAGGCTATCCCGATAGATAATAATATTGAATATGGAGGTGCATTACTTGGATCGGAAGAAGAAACAATTATTGACAGCTTTATATTAGATAAACATGCTGGAACGGATCATAATACTTACACTCCCTCACCGGAGTTATATGCAGGAATTCGAGATGCGGAATTCAAAGGTATTATTCACTCACATCCTCAAGGTTCATCACGTCTTTCTAATACAGATGAATCTAGTATGGAAGAATGGCTGAGGCAGAACCGCCATATGAGCTATTTGATTGCCATCATCATTACCAAATATGATTCTTGGTCGCAGTTACAAGACCACGAACTGCTATTGAGTGAAGAAAAAAAGATTTCCTGCTACATCTTCTATTTTTACGGAAACGGAGTAAGGTCAAAAACTATTAGTGTGCAAGAATCAATATGAATATTTGATGTTTATATATTATTAGAGTATTTCAATAAAAAAATCATCCATAGACACAAACCATTTTTTTTAGTTTGTAAAGCGATCAACTAAGTTTTGAGGCTAACGCCTCATGCGTTGGGCAATCATATTTATGTACTCCAATGGTTAAATCTAGGGTTTCAAACAACTCTAATCGCTCCAATCAATCTACTGCCAAAACTGCTGCTTCTAATCCCAAAGCTAATACCAAAGCTCAAGCAGCTAAATCTAAAGCTTCTAACACTCAATTGTCAGACCTTGATATTGACGATATTGACCCAGAACTTCTCAGCGACAGTTATAACCAAGTTAGACGACCCTTACTACCCTACGGCATTGTCGTTAATGACAAACCTGCCGGACTTCTAATTCCAGAAGACCAGCTAGAAAAGGCTGGCTGGCTTGATATGCCTGATGAAAACGACCTAACTATTGTCACCCTAACTGAAGATGTTACTGGACTGTTAATTACTCAAGCACGTTTACTAGTTTTAGCTTTTGTGCCAGAGTATATCCGTTATAAATCAGATGTTGAAGACTTGGGTGGTTCTTTTGTTGGGCTTTATGATGAATACAAACATAACCTTGACAAGAAAACAATGGATGTGTGTTCAGAACATGCACTGGTGTTTCTGGATGAGGATAATCAACCCCTGCATACTACTCCTGTCGTTGTCCGCTTTAAGAATGTAGCTCTCTGGAGTTTTAAGTCGGTGCGTGAGGAGTTTTACCGTTCTTTGGAGAAAACCTTTGCTGACTATTTCCAAGTGCCATTTAGCGGCAAAAACGATAGGTGGCGTAGCTTAGGTGTGCTGTCAGTCGAGTTCAAAGCTGTCAAAGAGGGCGAAGGTAAGAATAAACACGACTGTTGTAAGACTGTAGATTACACCAAACCCACCGTTGAAAATCTGTCTCAATTTTATTTGGGTCAGCCCACAGCTAAAGCCCTAATTTGGCAACAACATGATGCGATCGCTGGTTTTAATGAACCTCAATCCCTACCTGCTTTGCCAGGAGAATCGGTATCTGTAGACGTGGAAGTATTGCCACCAAATAAGAATAGGAACAAAACTCAAAGCGTTCGTAAATCCAAACCAGCGACCAAGCCACCTCGCAAAATTCAACTTATTGACGATGACGACTTCCTCGATGAAACCGACGATTTGGAAGCTGAGTTAGACGATGATGATTTTGAGGAGGAAGACGATGAACTAGATGATGAGGAATAGTCCAATGGGCGCATCTATGAATTGGGGGAGTACAAGCGTTTTGATAAGCCTCAACAGCATTGCTTAAATCGTGTAACGGCTCTTGATTGCGCTAGAAATTGGTGTAGCACGGGCGAGGTGTTTGCACTTCGCCAAACAATTGCTAACTTGACATAGAGCGTTTGGTCTTCGAGCGGTTTGTAGACGACCCCTGCTCGTTGCAAATTCTGGAGTGAAGCTGGGACAAGCGCAACTCCTAATTCTGCTGCCACTAAGCTGACAATGGTTTGCATCTGAATTGCTTCCTGAGTTACTTGGGGAATAAATCCTGCTTGTTGACACAAACGGATAATCTGGTCGTAAAAGCCGCTTCCTAGATGACGTGGAGATAAAATGAAGGACTCCTCGGCGAGGGATGCTAATGACAGTTGTGTTTGCGTCGCAAGTGGGTGTGCTTCTGGCAATACAGCGACGAACGATTCTTGTAAAACCGTTTCCACGCTGAGTTCGTCATCGTTGATGGGCGGACAAATAAAGCCAAGCTGAATGCGATCGTCATGCAGTGCTTCAATTTGCTCGCTCGTGGTCATTTCATGCAGCATCAAACGGACATCAGGAAACTGACGGCGAAATGACCGCACGGCAGCAGGCAGCAGGCTACACGTGGCAGATCCAACAAATCCAATCGCTAAACGACCCACTTCACCTCGACTTGCACGTTGGGCTACCTCAATCGCTTGCTCAGATTGCACTAGAATTTGTCGTGCCTGCTGTAAGAAGGCAAGTCCTGCTTCAGTAAGTCGGACTGTTCGCTTTGTCCGATACAGCAACTCGACACCGAGTTCTTGTTCGAGTTGACGGATTTGTTGACTGAGTGGCGGTTGAGCGATTTGTAGTCGTTGCGCGGCGCGACCAAAATGAAGTTCCTCAGCTACAGTCACGAAGTAACGCAAGTGTCGAAGTTCCATTGTCAATTAATACGTTTTAAGTCTTAGTCTAAGACAAAAATCATATTGGACATATTTATTCAGGCTGCTTAATGTGGAAAGTAAGTTACAGAATTGCAGTTGCGCCGATCCTCGCATCTCATCGTTTTTGTATTGGAGAAAACAAATGACAAGAGACAAAAATCGTGTCGCTCCTAAAGTTTGGTTGATTACAGGATGTTCAACAGGGTTCGGACGGGCCCTAGCAGAAGCGGTGTTGAAGAAGGGCGACGAAGTGCTAGCTACTGCTCGCCAACCAGAGCAACTTCGCGCTTTGATTGAACACTATCCAGAAACCGCAAAGGCTGTACGTTTGGATGTAACATCGTCTCAAGACATACAAGCAGCAGTTGATACCGCCATCGCTACATTTGGTCGAATTGATGTGCTGGTCAACAATGCTGGACATGGACTCATTGCCGCACTCGAAGAAGTCAGTGATGTTGATATTCACCGATTTTTTGAAACCAACTTCTTTGGGGCGCTCCGTCTGATGCGAACGGTCTTGCCTGTGATGCGTCAGCAAGGCAGCGGTCACATTGTCAATATGTCATCCACAGCAGGATTAGTGGGATTTGGTGGAAGCAGCCTCTACTGTGGCGCTAAATTTGCTCTGGAAGGTACGTCTGAAGCCCTGGCTAAAGAAGTGGAATCCTTCGGAATTAAAGTCACTTTAATTGAACCTGGGGCGTTTCGCACGGACTTCAACGGACGCTCTCTGGCAGCAGCAGAACTTTCCATTGATGCCTATGCGACCGTGAGCGGTGCTTCATTGCAGTGGTTCAAACAGATGGATGGTAAGCAACCTGGCAATCCACTTAAAGCGGCGCAAGCCATCATTCAAGCTGTGGAAAGTCCTCATCCACCGATGCGACTGGCATTAGGCACCGATGCCATGAGCCTGATTCAGGAAAAACTGTCAGGGGTCAAAACGGATTTGGATGCTTGGCGGCAGGTGACTGTAAGTACGGATTATGTAGATAGTAACAGTGAGGTAATAGTTGGGTAGCTAATACCAGTTCTCTTTGAAGGCGCACAGAATCGTAGCGACTGTCTTAAAAGTCAAGCGATCGTTAACAAAACCCAACGAGTGTTGGATTTCACGCCGTTCAAGCCAACGGTTCGGAAGGTAGATAGAGCCAGTCCACCCTCTACCCTTTAGCCTCTACCCTGTAGGATGTTATGCAGAAACTTTCGACCTATACACCCAAATGAGCGTATTATGCGGAAAGATTCGGCTTAAACAGCGGCTTTGGAGTATTATACAGAAACTTTCTGTCTATCCGCCCACTGCGGATCTTAGGCGGAAACTTTCTGTCAATCAATTGTTAGTCCCTACTGCGTATCCTTCACCACACCGCTTATGCCAGATCAACCGGCACTCCTAATCGAACTGTTCCGCGCGGCCTACGCGGCCTTTAACGCGCGGGACATTGACGCCGCCCTCGCCCTCATGACTCCGGACGTGGACTGGCCGAAAGCATTCAAAGGCGGTTCTGCCCTTGGCCATGAAGGAGTCCGCGCTTACTGGACGGAGCAATGGAGCGAGATCAACCCGCACGTGGAGCCGGTGACTTTTCACCCGGAGGAGGCCGGGCGTATCTTGGTCGAAGTGCATCAGGTCGTGCGCGACCTGGCTGGAGCCGTTCTTGCCGATGAGCACGTCGGTCATCGTTTCACCATTGCACAAGGCTTGATTCAAGCCATGGAAGTCTGTCCGCTTCCATCGTCCGGCCACACAGCCTAACACGGCGCTCGAGCGAACGCTTCAAGGCGGCCACCCCGCTTTCGAGTTATCAACTTTGGGAATTTTTACGACTTGTGAAAAGCTGACTATCAGCAAGTTGATAGCCAGTGCCATTGAAACAAAAATTCAATTGGCGTAGCTGCTCTTGCTCGGTTTGCAGTACTTTAATGCACGGTAATGCCTGACCTCGGTTCTCTCCCACTGACAACAAATGCTTACCTGGTGGCAGATTGGGATTCAAGTAACTCAAGAATACCTGAGTAATTGGTTTGTCCTTTCTGAGCCAGTAACCAGTATACAGACATCCCAAAGCACCACAGACATCAGGTGTATTCAAGTTGAAAACTGCGAACCTGCCGTCTTTCCCTTCCACACTCCAAGCCAGTATATTTTTAGCAGATGCTTTGGTATTCAACTCTGTATTTTCTACAATCACCTGTTCAATTACTGAAGCAGGCACAACATTAGCAGCTTTGTTCCAAGTAACAGTTGCCGCATTTAAGCTACAACCCCCTAAGCTCATGAGAATCGACAGCAACAAAAAGATGCCCAAACCAATGCGAAACCAATGAACCCAGTAGCGTACCCTCATAGAAGGTGCTGGTAATTGATATGCAGTTGTCTTCAGTGGTTGAGACTGAGTAGGGGAGGCGGAGTCAGAATAAACTCCCTTTCCTTCCCCTGTTTGCCCAAAGTGTATTTTTGAATGCAACTCAGTATCCAGTATTTCTTTTATCTCATGGGGTGAAGTAATAGAAGTTTTAGATAAATCTGTCATACTCTACCTCCCATTTTCAGTATTTTTAGCAGTGCTGATGTAGCTAGAATTTACATTAGGAGAACAGGTCAGCGTTCCATTATCGCTATTACTGTTGCGATAACTAGCTAAAGCGGTTTTGCCGTAATCTTTGAGACTGAGGCGACCGAGGGCATCTGAGCCATTTCCATCAACTTTGCTGTAATCACCACCAAAATGCTTTTGAGCCACTCGTTCAATTAGGCGTTCGCCCGTAAATGGCTGTCCTGTAGCCGGATCGATTTGCTCTTGTGTCACTTGAATTTTGTTAGCCATATCAGCCATAAATGCCCTATCTTGGTCAGCTGGAGGAAAAAACTCAAATAGTTCAGCCTCTGTTGCTTGATGCCCTTGCTCCACTTGACTCAGAAACTCTTGACCTCCAGGCTTGGCAGCAATTAACTGCACTGCATAGGGGTTATAACTCATGAACTGGTAGCGACCGAGAGCGCGACCACAATTTAAACCCCCATCCGCACAGGTATGTATGCCAACTGCTTTGTAATCCTCGCTACCAGCACTCTCAATTTCCGCGATCGCATTTGAGAGCGATCGCAAATCAATACCGGACAATGATTGATCTGTTATCGATTGACTAGCACTACTAAAGGTGCATGGATTAATCTTCTCTCTTACTCCGGTACGGTTGGTAGTGCTAGCTTTAGGCTCTCTTGTAGCTCCAGTTGGTAAAGATGCAGTATTTGTCCTCTGTTCACTCAAATTGCCTACAAATATCAGGGAGTTAACCTTGTAGCTGAAAAAAGGAACAGGCCCGATAAAATAAGGTGTACAACCCATTCGCCAAGCACAGAACCGAAAGAACAACGCCGTATCTACCGTATCAGTAGTTTCATCCGGCTCCATTATCACCACCTTAAAAGCTTTACCAAACGGTAGCCTTCCTGTTGGTTCCCGACCGTTATTCACTGCTTTCAGGATACCCCGCCCGCCCTCGACTTCTTGGTATTTACCAGAAATCCACTGCTTTCCTTCTAACTTACTGCGATCGCTACGACCTGCATTTTCCAAATCATCCAATTCTAAGTAAGCGCAGTCTTTTACAGTACAAGGCACAGAAAATCCTTGCACATCTGAACCAGAAATCGTATTGTTACGGCGGTTTTCTGCTGGCCCATGAACTACATCAATCCGCATTACTAAGCTACCAATTTCAGTGATGGGATTAGGCATTAATCCTAAAGGTACTTGTCCCAAACCAGGAATATCCGAAACATTGCTATTCATCCAACCTGTAAATTGTTGTAGCTGTACTGCATCTAAGTTAGGAATTGAAGAGATAGAAAACTCTGACAAGTCGATTTCTCCCAGCTTCATTTGCCCAACTTCATACTGTGTTAGTACCTGAGCTAGTGTTAAATTAGATGCAGCAATTCCCTTTGATTTTAGTAAGGTTGCAACAGGTGTAATATTGTTTACTCGTGTATTAGCTAATTCTGGAACAACCTGAGCTAAATGGCTCAATGTCTGCTCCCCAATCAGGGGAAATTCACTCAAGGCAATTTGGTTTAAATCTATACTGTTAATGCCTGTGTTCGCCTCTGGTACTGTGCCCAGAGCGATCGCCTGGATCGCCTGCAAAGAAAACTCCTCTGCCTGCAATGCTTCACTGATATCTCCTAACTTCAAATATTGGTCAGGAGTCATACCCACATTCCAAGTGCGACTCAGGTCATAACCCAGTGTTTGACTGTAGGGACTGCCATCAATTGCACCGGATTGACTGATACCTGGTAGCTGGGCCAGAGAAATGCGGCTCCAGTCTGGCAGCAAAACTTTAGTAGCAGGTAGTCGAGACTGAGGATTTGCAACTTCTACAATTCGAGTCGGTAAATTGCCATCACCAAATGTGTTGATTGTAGCTTGTGTAGCGATACTATAAATAATACAAGCAATGACAATCAGAAGAGATATCCATGCTTTTGGTATCTTCATAATCCCAGCTTTAAAAATGACAGCAACTATACCCCAACAAGCAAAGTAATTTATTGAATAAAAACCCAATTAATTGTTGCTTATGGGGTATAGGAAGAGAGTGAAAATATGACTTATAACTCTAGCTCTGGGGATGCTGACTGTTGACTTTTATTAGACTTGTAACCGGAGCCAGAGCCATATCCTGATAATTGAGGATTGGGATTAGCAGCCGATTCAGTGTAAGGTGTATCCCCAAGATTGATTTCAAAAATATTCTCTTGATAACCATCCCTAAATTGGTCTGCTTGCAAGGAATTACTACTATCTCCAGAACTTAATTGCTCAACACCGTAACATAAAGATTGATAGCCACTGCCAGACTGATAATTACTACTGTCGTCAGGATCAAGATTTTGGTTAATTGTGGGTTCGTTATTCATTGGCATTACCTAAAAAACCTGTATCAATGCCAGCATAAAAAGATTTATCTAGTATCAGCCTTCACCTATTGGACATTAATTTTTTAGCCGATTGGCTATTTTTGGTGATGCGCTCATATCGAGATGACAAATGGAGCAAATGAATTTAATTGCACCAGAAATCATGGCAGAAATCAGTAATGCTAATAGTACCAAACTGCCAAACAACACCCGAAAAATGCTACAAATTATGGCAAGTTTAAATACACCAAAAGAATTATTAGCAAGTCTTTTGGAAATAGCTGAATTTTCCCTACACCATGTTCGCTACCTTGCAGGGCCATTGGTAATTCATCGCAGTCCTTGGAGTGATACGATTCCCCAATGGCTGAAGTTTGCTTGTATTCAGGAGCGATTAGAACTTATCTTCACTGAATACGAACAGAATCAGGTTGGTGTTTTCAGCACAGCCACAGAAGTTCTTACCTACATGATGCCAGCAACTTACGAAGCACCTCTGCATAGGGACTACGCTGACCTTTATCTTTGGGTAGGTAATGAAGTTTTAACCAAATACGATAAATTACCAAAGGGTTGCAAGAGTTTTTATGAATTTATAGGTGATGGTGATACGAGCAATGCCAGCAATAATTACATCATTCATTTTAATCAGGTAAAAAATGAATTCAACTATCTTAGCAGGTCAATTCGACGCAGCATAGTTAAACACGCAGCACAAGAGGGATGGGGTAAGCGTAATGTCAATACCAAGTCTAACTTAGACTCGACCCAAAGCACTCCAACTCCCAAACCTTCATCAAATTCAACTGTGCAAATTAGCTTGTTCTGAATTTAAAAAAAATCCTCAGTCTATTCAAATTTTCATCTGAGGATTTTTCTGTTAAATGGAAGCGATCGCTTCTTTAATTATGAACATAAATTTTCAAGTTAGTCATCATGAATACTCAAGAAATTCAAGAAGTTTTAAATCATCTCATCATTGGAATTACAGCCATATATGCCATTGTGATGGTCGTTGATTTCGTTGTGGGAATAGTCCATCTGTGGCAGAAATTTACACTCAACATCGAATACCATACCAACAACACAACATCTGAAAAATCACACCTGGAATCTATTGATATTAATAAATCTCTCAAGTTGGAAAATCAAAATCAATCAACTAACCGTATTACATCAAAACCAGAACCTCAACCAGACAACTTTATTAGCATTGATGTAGACAAAATTGATTTACGGACAGCCAGAAAAATTGCTACTGCTATAAAAAAAGCTTCAACATCCAATCCTGACTTAATTATTAAACAAAAAGTCAACAGTAAAAGTGTTCCTTTAGCCTGGTTGCAAGCACAGATTAAGCATCGTTTAGAACTGGCACCAGAAATTGTAACACCCATTATTAGAGAATTGGCTCCTACTGCTTTGACATCTGTTCGAGAGAATATTCAGCATTCTAACATTGCAAAAACAGGTAAACGTAAAGTCAGTTAATCATATAAAGAGAGGAATATCGATATGGCGGTTATCGCTCGGATGAGAAGACAAAAGTACTTGCTGTATAATCTTCTCAGCAAAGTTTTTGTATCTCCCTCAACTGCACACCGCTATAGTATTACCTCTCTTTAATAGGTTTTAAAATCTTTGTAAAAAGCTAAATATTTTGAAGTTGCTAGATATACAAGCTATCGCTTCTAGGTGAGAAATTAAAATTTAATTCATTATGAATACAGGCTTAATAAATACAAATAATTCCAGTATTTTTACCCCCAAATATACTCTTGTTTCCAATGTTTCAACTCTTAATTCTGCTCTCCAAGGTCTGTTTCAGGCAGAAGTTTTAGCCATAGATTGTGAAACAACAGGACTTGACCCTCTAACTGATTCTATTAGACTGATTCAAATAGCTGCACCAAACCATCAGGTACTACTGATAGATTTACCAGCTATTCCCAAAAGCGATCGCCAACTGCTCAAAAAACTGCTTGGTAACTCTGCTATCAAAATTGCTCATAATGCCAAGTTCGACTGGCAATTTCTCACACTCGCAGGACTTCAACCCTCTGGTCAATTCTTTGATACCCAACTTGCTTATAAAGTTCTAACCGCAGGATTAAAAACAAGCTCATCCTTACAAAATATAACTAAAAAGCTACTACACATTCAACTAGATAAAACTCAACAAATCAGCGATTGGTGTAAACCTCTTAAATCGGTTCAATTGCACTATGCTGCCGTAGATGCTGCCATATTACTTGACCTTTACCCAATTCTCCTCAAGAAGTTAAAACAGGCAAAGTTACTCAAAATTGCCCAACTGGAATTTCAGTGTATGCCTGTTGTAGCTCAAATGGAACTTAACGGGATGCTATTTGACTTGTCTCGATGGCAGATACTGGGTGCAAAACTAGAAGCTGAAAAAACAGATGCTTTAAGCCAACTCAAGCAACTCCGTATTGCTAGCTCTCAGATGTCATTGCTGCCAGAACTGACAGATGCAGTAAACCCGAATTCACCTCAGCAAGTTTTGGCTGCTCTCCAAGCTATTGGTATCAAAATCAACTCAACTAATCAAAGTAAATTAGTTTCTTTAGCTGCACAGTATCCCATAATTCAAGCATTGCTAGATTACCGCCGTCTATCCAAAATTATCGGCACTTTTACCGAGAAACTACCCCAGCATATCCACCCCAAAACTGGGAGAATTCATCCCAACTATTATCAATTAGGGGCAAAATCCGGTAGATTTTCTTGCCGCAAACCACCTCTACAAAATATTCCCCGTGATCAAGCAGCTCGTAGCTGCTTTATTGCTGCCCCTGGCTATAAAATTATCAAAGCCGATTACTCCCAAATTGAACTACGAATTATGGCTCGGCTTAGTGGTGATACAAAGATGTGCCAAGTCTATCGCCAGGGGGCTGACTTACATCGATTAACAGCATCTTTAGTAACTGGAAAACATATCAATGAAGTGACTGAGGAAGACCGCAGATTAGCAAAAGCAATAAACTTTGGATTAATTTTCGGTATGGGCGCTGCCAAACTCCAAATTTACGCCCAAGTAAAATATGGAGTAGCAATGACATTAGAACAAGCAAAAGCTTTCAGGAAAAGATTCTTTGAAGCTTATCCTGGAATAGCTAGGTGGCATGAAAACATCAAACGTAAATACATCCAAGGCATTAAGGAAAGTCGTACACTAGCAAATAGACGACGGAGATGGGTAAACAAGCCCCGACTATCAGAGCTATTTAACCATCCAGTACAAGGTTTAAATGCCGACATCAACAAATTAGCTATGGTAAAACTTTCAAATCCATTAGCTAAATTCAGAACAAAACTCATCTGTGTAAGACATGATGAAATTGTACTGGAATGTCCAGAGACTGAAGTTGACCAAGTTAGCCATATATTACACAATTGTATGGTTGCTGCTGCCCAAAAGTTTCTCAGCCCTATTCCAGTTGTTATAGATATTAAAACATCAAATAGCTGGTGAACTATCCCAACTTGCCGAGTCCGACTGAAGTTGGATTTGCAATCAAACTCTTCTGAGAAGATTAGTCAAAAACTCAATTGCCCTCCTCACAGTATAGCTCGTGCAAAATGTGGTTAGAGGGCGTTTCGTTTTTGATCCGAAGCACTATCCTCGCCCTATCCCAATACCGTTTAGTTAAGGACATTTATCTGTTAGAGCGGGCTGTTCTTGAGCAGGGGAAGCAGGGGGAGAAAAAAGGCTTAACCCAAGCGTATTGCACCCTATCCACTATTTCTGGCTATTCCTGAATCGGTATTCTAGCGATTATAAGTAACGTAACTATTTTAACTATATCTGCTTACGCAGATTGAGGGTGAATCAAGAGTTTAAAACCCATCTAAGCGGGTTTTATTGGTGTGTCTATAAACTCTGTGACTGACAAATACCTGATGTAAAAAATGAGTTCCAATATTTACATATTTGAGGTGTATCAATGTCTAACCCCCGGATTTTAGGGGCAAGAGAAATTCATCTAATTTCACTCTACAGTCACTGGGAATTTGGTATGAAACCACAAGAATTTTATGCCAAATGGGATGTGAGTTATGAACAAATTGCCTTAATATGCTGTCGTTCTGATTCTACGGTCAGAGGTTGGTTTAAGCAAGGTAAATTTAGACGCTATCCTCAGCCTAATGATTTACGACATTTGGCATTTATGGACTTTTTACTGGAACATTTTGAAGAAGTTCCCGAACAACTTTGGCAATTGCTATGTCTGACTCATTCGCCTTGATATCAATAACATTTCTATCTACATATAGCAATCCGGTTTGATTACTGAAAGGTTTTTAAAACAAAAACTTTGCCCTGCAAGGTTTTCAGACTCAGTACACAATATTTCATTCCAGTCGGAACGCTATATATCTGTCCAATAAATCTAATACACACATAATTCTAATTGTCAATATCAATTTGACCTGTCTTTGAGTATACTTCCTCGTTTAAGGTAAATATTGGCGATTTCAAAGTACATAACATGGTTATTTTACAGCATTTTTAAGGGGTAGAATATGACTTATTGTGAGCAATTAAAACCGTGGTGTATTGTCCGTGATATTCCCAATCAAGAAAATATTGTTGTGAAAAGATTCCGCCGACGTGATGATGCTGTTGCTTATCTGCAAGTGTTGAAGCAGTCAGCGAGAGATATTGCTTTTCAAATCATTTTTAAGTGAAAATTAACTTCCACTACACCCACCAATTTAAAAACTGAAGAGCAATCATTTATGAATAGAGGGTAATGTTGGCTAATCAATTGGTTCTTTGGTGCAATGTAGATAATTTGAATTAACCCATCCTGACAAACCATTAACTCTAGTATTGGGGCCTTGAATTACACTTACATAAGCCCATATACCTTCTTGTTCCTTCAATAAAACATTATTACCATTATTAAGACCTGCCCTAGATTGTCCATTCGGACTATCACGAAGTGCCAATTGCCCAGATTTAATATTCACTACATCACAAGAAGTTGCCCACTTCAGAGTTGCTACATTTTCTGTGATTGCTACTAGTTGACGGCGTAATATCTGCTTATCTTTGTTATAAATAATCAAATACATTCCTTCATTGGCATTTTCACGCCAGGAAACTGAATAAGTATAATCGCCATTTTCCCAAGTAATACCTCGATAGCCGTTATCACGCCAGGATGTTCCGTAGTCTAAGTCGATACATTTACCCTGAACATCACAACCTCTGTAGGTTTTGCCATTTTCCCCATCATCCAAAGTAATGGTAAATTCTCCAGCACGGTAAGTATCTGCTTTTGCATGAGTAGCAGTTGCTCCAATCAAGGAAGCAGTCAGAATTGTAGTCAAAAAGAATCCTTTTAAGCGTTTAATCATATTTACCTTTGGAATTTTCTGATAATGACAAAAATCTTTTTTAATTCGTTACTTAGTTGTATTCGTTCACCGATATTAACCTAGTTACTGATATTTTCAGAAGATTAGATAATTTCTGCGATCGCTGAAGGATTTATATCTGGTTTATACCCAACCTAAATCCTCTAAAGCTTGACTAACCTGCGGACGTAATTGCCAGTACCATTCTCGTTGAGTAGTAGTTTCGGTATCTTCCAGAGTTTTCCAATAACCAGAAGCCAACATTAGTGACCAGAACGGTTTACCATTGTCGTCACGTTCAGGTGGCAAATAGTTTAAGTAATTTGCAAGCAGTTCTGCTATTCTGGCGTATTGGAGATTTGCACCACCAAAATGCTCATATTCAGCTGCCTGTGATAACCCAGTTGCAGTGATAGTTTGTCCAAGTGCATAATAGTGAGCTTTGAGCATAAGTTTATGGCTATCCGTCAGTTGGCTCCTGATGGCTACAAAAGCTTGCTTATAATCGTCCACTGTCGGAAAATCAATAGCTAAAACCTCTTGGATAACATAGCTTTTGAATGTGTCTATGTCCGTAAAATAGCGATAACCAAGACGATTTGCAGCTGATTCTATTTCCTTATCTGCATCAATTAGCAGGGCAATTGGTTGACTTTTCCCTGACTGCAAGCCATTGGGCCACGCTAAATCAAGTACTGCACTCACTGTTCCTGTGGAATCAGTAATTTCGTACATCAATTCACCAATCGGCAATCCCTGCTTCTGTACCCATGCATTACATTCTTCTAGAATTTTTTCGTCAGTCAGTGGTACAACCGCAGTGGAGATTTCAACGACTTCTTGCTCTAAGATTGAATCTGTCATTTTTGGTTCTGGAATATCCCCAGCTAATAGACTATTCAAAAAGCTATTGGCAGCTTGAGCTAGAAGATCGCGACGTGCGGCTAAGAAATAATGGTAGTTTTCAATTTGCCACAAACTGCGTTCCATCGGTATCCAGTGCGTTGCGATCGCACCGGGTTGTGTTTGCTCGAATGCCTCAAAATACTCCGAAGGGTGTCGGTTTGAGACTTTAAGGTTGGTTTCTTGGGTTAGAAAAGTGAGGTTAGCGATCGCATTAACTTCGGATTTTGGGTATCCGCCTTTGTAAAGTAGCGACTTGGGGAAAATATGATGAACTTGTAAGCAGCTGTGCTTACCTAGAAGATGTTTGGATAGTTCAATGCCACTATCCCAATCTTGTGCTTGATGCACGCGGGTAAGCATATAAAGTAACGGGTAAAACCTTGCTCCCATACCCCAGCCTTGAAAGTCAATAGCTTTGATTTCCAAGTCCCCGCGATTTTGTCGTAGGTTGGCGATGAGTTGGTCTAGCGGGTTATCTTCAGATTCCAATACGTGTAAATCTTGGGTTAAAACACTCTCAGTTGAACCTGCGTACCGTCCCCACAGTAAAGTATGTACATACCAGTACAATAACTTGTCGCGTTCTTTGTGATCTCTAAGATGTCCGCCACGCCCAACAAGGTAGCGCACCATGACAGGAAAGGCGTAAATGCCGCCCAGTACGCGATTGTGGTCGAGTCCAAGCCGACCAGAAATCAGGTTGAGCAGCATATCAATAGCTTTTTCTGCCTTGTATAGCCCGTCCTGAAATGTCACAGTCTTGACATCTTTGAGTGCGGAAAACATTGCCTCTCCGGTGATAACTGCATTGATGCACCGGAGCAACCACTCCAAACGAAACTCAAACCCTGCTTTTTTCCATTTTGTGAGGCGTGCTTTGAGTTCGTTGCGAGCATCAGGCCATTGAGCGCAAATTTTTGCTAGTGCTAAATCACCTTTAGATAGCTTGGTTCCTCCACTGTTGACAGTGTTGAAAATTTCCACAACTACATCAACTGTTTTATCTTCACCACTGACTTCTTCAATATATAAATTTATATTTTTAATGCCTTCAAGTTTATTCAAACTATTGATATAAGTGGTCAATTGAGGAGCAAGCTCTGGAATTTTTAGTAACCGCTGAATGAAAATTCCTACGCCTTGTTGCATCAATTCAGTGACATTTACCCACAAAGGGTTATCCTTCATTTTCAGGGGAGCGTAAAATTCAAATATTTCTTCCTCCAAGTGGAAATGCAAACCAGTGAAAGCTTCCACATTGCCATCAAAAAACTGAGGCGGTTTGCCCCGCACGATCCCATAGAATGAGGTGATGCGCTGTTGCCCATCTAGTAGCAGTTTAACTGAACCCGTAGAAAGCTTCCCATCGCCACGAGCATGGTCAATTGCTTGTTCAGTTTTAGTTTCCCACACTAATAAGCTACCGATGGGATGCCTGCGATATAGTGAATTCATTAAACCGCGCACTTGATCGCGATTCCAAACGTAACCCCGTTGGAATTCTGGTAGGGCAATACTGCCCATGTCAATTTGGTCAAGGATAGTAGTAATGTTCATAGGCTATTTTTGCTCTTTTATTACAAGTTCTATAACCGGGTATTTACTTAAAAAATCAGATACTTTAAATGATGAGATAATATTTGGATTGCCTTGAAAAAGCTGATACATCATTGCTTATTACATTCTGATATAGCAGCCCGATTTGATTTTTGAAATTACTTGCGTAGGAAGGAAACAGGGAATAGAGAAGAAGGGAGTATAAGTGTAATGAGTTTTTTTCAAAAATCAAATATGGTTCCTATCTCACTATTTTTTTCTATTGCACTATCATCAATTGCCTAAAATATCAACTAAATAAACTGCTATCCTACTCCCTATCCTTGAACCATTGGTAACAAACAAGTTGCACCTTTTATTGCTAAATTCTTATTAGTTCAGCTATGGATATATAGGTTTTACCCCCTTGCCACCATTAGGAGTTTTGCAATACCAACGTAAATCACAGCTTTTACAATCTTGTTCACTAATATCGCCCGGAGCGGGAGCCTCCCATTTGTTAGTACAACGTGATTGTTCAATCTGATTTACCGTCTTAGTAAACTCATTTATCGCCACTTGAATTTCGCTAGGCTCAATACTGACTTCCACAAGAGCATTAACGGGACGTTTAGATGGGCAGGTAGATCCGTCAAGTTCGTTAAGGAAATACAAAACCGCTTTTCGTGGCAAAACGCCGTGCTTGCGTTGGTAGAGATAGGCATAAACTCGCATTTGGAATTCATACGTCTCTAAGTCTTTAGGCTTTAAACCAACGCGACTACTACCTTTGTAGTCCCACATCTCACAGTTTGCAGGGTCTAAGTTTTCATCACTTATATCTACAAGCAGATCCACAACTCCATGAAGAACATGATTAGTCTGATCTGCCTGCAATCTATGTTCTGTGTCTTTAACGCGTGGATAAAGTGTCGGGCCTTCGAGAGCATTGAAATATTGGAGAATCTTTACAGCTTGAACTCGCGTATCTGATCTAATAGCCAGAATTCCTTTGCTATTCAAACCATTCTCAACCTGAATAAAATACCTGATAATATCGCTTGGAGGTGATGGTACTGCTTCCCCAGTCTTCTGTGCGCCTTTAACTTCATTAAAATAGTCACGAATCTCTTCTTCACTGAGAGTAAGTCCATTATCAGGAAGCAAGCCTTTGTTTGACGGATCAACTATTCCATGATAATGGGCATGACAGCGATCTAAAACTTGGTGAATTATAGTACCAAAGTAAGTTTGAGTTTGCTGGGCAGGTGCATATTTGTGAACATTAAAAGCACCATACTGACGGGCGCAGCGCCGAAAAGAAACAACATCTTGAGTAACACTGTATCGGCGTTTTACCACAGTATTATTAGATAGAGGTACAGAAATCCCTTTAAATGGTTTTGTCATAAATAATTTATTCAAATTACGAGTGTATTTTGTCGAAAATTAGTGTAGTTACGTCCAGGTGCAGCTACATGATTTTTAATATGATCTTGTGTGCCAACTAAAATTAGACCATGCTGTGCGCGTGAGTAAGCTACATATAGTAAACGGATATCATCTTCAACCGCCAGTAATTCTGGAGTTCGTGTATTTCTAGGATAAATATCCTGCCTAAATGGTTCTAAATCTCGCTCCAGAATTTGTGCGGCTCCAACCTCTCCTCTTTTACCCAGTTGTCCAACTAAGACAAAAGGAAACTCTAAACCTTTAGCTTGGTGAATAGTCATTACTGGTAGATACCCTTGGGGTACAATTACTTCTTCATCTTCGTCATCATCAATCCCAGCGTCTATCAGGTAGCTTATAAACATGCTGTAAAAACGATGCAGAAAACCTGGATCAAGATCAGTTCCATCTGAGTTTGAGCGCAAACCATCTAATTTAAAACTGTGATATCCATCAAAAAGACGACTAACCTTAGAAAGACGTAAATTTCTTACAGGGTCTTGTTGCCATGTTTGAAATGGTTCTAGGGCGAGAATTCGATAGATAATTTCTAGTAGATTAAGGTTTAGAAAAACACTTTGATTGTTGAATGCACACAACTTGGGCAGTTCTTCATTACTACGTTTTAAGTAGTCATCTAATTGTTGTGTGGCAACCTGAGATTTACTTCTAACTATATCCAATGTTTTAAACCATTCATCAATGGTTGCAACCCATGATAAAGGTTTTCCAGTTGGATCTTTGTATTTATAACTAAAAGTGTGTTTTCTATCAATCACCTGTACCAAAGCAGCAAGTAAACACTGCACTTCTTCGCTTTCCATAAATGACTTTGAGCGAGGATTATAAACGGGAATATTATATTTCTGGAATGCAGCAAGATACAATCCGGCGTTGTTTTTTGAGTCTTTAGCACTACGCATCAGCAAAACACACTGGCTAAGATCAGATATGATTCCATCACCTATTAAGTGGTTTTTGATTAAACTGGCAACAGCATCTGGTAAATTACCTGCGTTTTTCTGAGTTATCCAAGAAACAGCAGGGTATGAGCCAGTAATGGAAGATGCTGCATTGACTGGATTTTTACCGGGCGCACGTACCCCAGAAGTTTTCATTTCTGGAAAAGAAGTGATGTAGTCGTTAAAAAAATTAACGATACTAGAGTGAGAACGGTAGTTTTTATCTAGTTGAATTTGTTTAGGAGATACACCGAAGGCTGCTAGGCAAGCTTTGTCAAAATTAACCATGCAGGATACATTTCCACCTCGGAAACGGTATAAAGCTTGATCATCATCCCCCACTACGGTAATACTGTGTGGTGTCTGGTTAGCAAGGGCAAGATATATCTGCTCTTGGATTGGATTAGTATCTTGGTATTCATCAACGAGTATGTGCAGCAGTGGAAGCTGATTTTGACCATCTCCTTCTAAAAATCGTTTACTAGCAGAAGAGGTTAGGAATTCAAGAAAGCAAGCTTGAAGATGAGCAAAGTCACAACGATATTTATCCCGCAATGCTTGAGTATATTGCTGGTAAAAACCTGCAAGAGTTGCCCAGTTTTCACCAGCCAAAATCATTTTTTGGACATCAACATAATCTTCTACAATATGGTTAAAAAGTGTGACTGCTGCCTTAGCACGCTTCCACTTGTTAGGAGGATATTTTTTGTCTCTCCAATCACGAACAGCATGAGCAAACTGTGTCCAGAAGTTTAAATCTTGATGATCTGCAATTGAAGCATGACGATAAACAAATAGATCCTGTTCTACCTGATCCAGAAGTCGAACATTTTGATATTTCGGATAACGGTATTCTTGGAGGATGTCATTACATAGGCTATGCAATGTCCCTATCCTTATCTCTGCTAAGTCTACGTCTCGAAGACTAGAATCGGCGTTCTGTAATGCTACCAAGTAAGTAGCCAATCTGTCTTCAAGGTTACGCGCTGCCTTTTGAGTGAAGGTGGTTAACAAAATTGAGCGTGGTTTAATCCCATCTACACAAAGCAGTTTTAAGGTGCGTGTAACCAATACCTCACTTTTCCCTGAACCTGGCCCTGCTATCAGCCATAAAGAACCTCCGCTATACTCTACAGCTTCCTTCTGTTTGTTATCCAGGTCATAACCACGAGCATTAGATTGAGCAATACACGAATGAAAGGTAGTTAGGTTAATCATTTATAAGAGTTTTAGGTTAAACATTAAATAAAGTTCATCCACTAAGCTAGCATTCCGAGTTGAAGTTGTTTTATTGATGTAATGATGCAGTAGTATTTGTGGTTGTCTTAAAAAAGCTAATAGGTCATAACATCTTGCTTAAAATAGTCAGATTCCAGGAATTCGACATAGGATATTTCTTATAACCAAGCTTTCAAATTGCATTTGTAAAGCTTGAGCAGTTATTGGATCATTGAGTAATACACCAGCTTCAATATTGCGCTCATGAGCCGCTTCTGTAAAATTGGCGGAGGTAACAAGTACACGCTCCTTATCTACAACAACACACTTGGCGTGTAAACAAGCTTTTGATTCCACACCCACCGTCAGCGATCGCGGATCGTGAAATACTTCAGGTAGTCTTTTTCCTGGCCAAATATCTTGGCGAAAACTACTGGCAAACTCCCGTAGTAAAGTAGATGTTGGTACTTCATTATTGTGTGGTCGATTAACGTTAAGAAACATTCGCACATTTAATTCTGGGTTAAAATCCATTCGTTCTGCCAGCACCATAAATAACTCTCGTGCTTTTTGTCTTTTATCAATAGCAAAGCTAGAAATCAGAACACTTGTTTTGGCTGTACTAAACAACTCGCGCACAACAACACTAGTATCGCGGCTTTGAGAACCAGCAATTTCTGGGCCAGTCCAAACCAAGTCAATGCGTAGGCGTAGCCCGCCGTAGGCATCGCTCACAGCTTGAGATGTACTTCGTTCCTCTGCCAGCAGTCGCAGCGTGTAAGCAATATGCTCAGAATGTACGCCCATAACATTAAGGCGGTTGAGTTCATCAACTATGTCTCGATTTAAAGCCGCAGGGATGTAGTTAGCTACATTGGATATAGAAAAGGGCGGGGAAAGTCTGCCAGTTTCTAAAGCTACTGCCAAATTAACAAGGGCTGGACGACTGAGGTTGAGAAAACCCATTAAACAAGTACCTGATCTGGAAAGAATTCTGCTCCTAGTCCTTCAACAGTAGCCACAACCAATGCTCTATCGAGAAACTCATTGCGGCGTTCACAGGAAGTTTCCGCGATCAGTAGGCATCCGTGACAAGCAGATCCGTGTAAAAATCTTTCCTCTTGTACATTATCTGGTTGATGTTGAGCGCATACTGGATCGTTAGAACAAAGTTTTCCCAACTCTAAGGCAACATTCAAATGTTCTTCAAGTTGATTCCCTACTTGTACAAGTCCCCCTAAAGTCCCCTCAGAACCGGGAGAACCAGTATATAAAAGGATGCCATAACCTGCATCACTGGCATAGATGCGTTCACGAATTGAACTAGCAGCATAACCACACTCCAAAGACACTGCTGTAATCAAGAGGTGTGATAGGGAATGCAGCATAATATAAGGAAGTCCAGGGAAAATGGCTTTTTCTGGGGGAATGCCTTTGCGATCGCGCCAGACATTGAAACCCCTTTCTAATTTTTGCCCTTGTTGTTTAACAGCCTTCCGTTGCTGCCAATCTTTTATCGCTTGTTTGTTGAAGGCAATAAACACCCCTTCGCCTTTATTTTCAATCGCAGGCACCCATTGACGTTCAAAATCCAAATCAGCACGCCGCACATTAATGCTTAAATCATCAATTTCTCCTTCAATATTAGGGATGGATGCCTCAAAACGGGTAAAGCCAACTTGGGCAATTACTTCTCGCAGACGATGCACCAACACTACCTGTTCTATAAATGGCAATAGTGCGGGATTGAAATTGTCTAACTTGCGTTTACTAGCGTAAAACTCGTCATTAGAAGTACCTATTTCTGCTGAACAAGAAAGTAAGGCTTCAATTTCTACTTGTTTGATGGTTTTAGAATCGCTGCTTCTTCCACTTTGACGGCGTTGAATTTCTGCCCAAACCACCTCTGCTCCAAATTTAGTTAAGTCAGCATACTTAGGATTTCTTTTCAGATTTTTTTGCACTTCATCCAAGTCTTCCAAATATTCCAAGTCCTGTAAGTAATGGCGATCCACTACTTTTTTCAATTGCTCATCAGCATCTGGAATCGAAATCACGCTGAGGGTTTGAGCAAAATAAGCATTACTAGCAGAACGTACCAAAAGACGGTTATGTTCTGGTTCGTTGGTTTGGACAATATTACCTGATTTATCTGGGACACAGACCCAACAAGGTTCCTGAGCTTTAGCACCCAGCCAAGGACGATGCCCTTGGCATTGTCCGAAAACTTTGGAATTTTTGGCTTTAGCTATGGAAAGCGGACGACGGGCTTTTTTACAGCCATCACAGCGCACAAAAATTTCTTCAAAGTCATTCCCAGAGCCACCTTCATCTAGCCACAGTTGTCCCCGACAGGTGGTTTTAAAATCATTATGGGCAAAGGCGTACCAGTCTATATCGCTTAGATGTCCATTTATACAAGCTTGCACAAAGCGGACTGGTACGTATGACACGCGCTGTCCTTCAAATTTTGATCCCTCCTTAACTGTTCGCCAGTTAGCTAGGGGACGGGTACGGTAATCTTTCCCGTTGAAGCGAATGGTTTGATCGACTTGAGCTACAAACCAAGCAGGAAAAATAAATGCATCCACACCAGTGAGGGGCATATTAGGGTCTGAAGTCTCTCTTGGTGGACTAAATAGTTCGATATTCTTAACTTGCAGCATTTCGCAAACTTTATCTTTCAAACGGTCTTCACGAATGGGCTGCATTTCGCCTTTCCAGTAGGTCAATCCCCCAATTACTACTGAGTATTTAGGTAAATCTACCATCGCTCCTGGGCCAAAGGTTGATAAAAGCTGGCTTTGGCGGATTTCTGCTTGTGGTTTTATTTTATTATTTGACTTTTTCATTAAACTTCTTCCTCTATTTCTAAACCAACAGGGTCACGCACAAAAAGTTTCACTACTGGCTCGACATCCCGCAAGCTGCGTTGGGCTTTGAATTTTTGCCGATCGCTACTTTCTTTGTCCGCCTTGGGGTCAAGGGCATCAAGTAGTAAAGGGGCCGCCATCTCTATTTCATTGCGTTGATATTGTAGGCGTTGGTCTTGCACGGCAATATGTTGCCATGTATCTAAACGGTCTATAACTTGTCGCCGGATTTCTTGACGCAGACTTTCGGCTTCATCGGCTTTTAAGGGGCTATGTCCTTCTGCACGTTTAACGATCGCATCCACCACAAAATCTAAAAGCTGGCGATGTTGGGTAATTTGAGCAGCACCTAGAGGCGCTGTCATTTCTGGATTACCTAATCTGGCAAGGGCAACGGTAACACCTGATAAACCCCGATCGATGGCGCGGGGTGAGAAGGGAGTAACGCTACTTGCTTCGACTGTGCGGTAGAAAGTATCATGCCAGATTTGAAAACGTTCGTAGTGAGAGCGATCGCGCGGTCGGTGAATGTTGAGTAAGGTAACGACTAAACCAGGTTTTTCAGCTTCTCGACCGACGCGGCTGGTGGCTTGGATGTATTCGGCAGTGGTTTTCGGCTGTCCTAAAACTACCATCAGCCCTAAGCGCGTGATATCTAGCCCTACGGAAATCATGTTAGTTGCTAGGGCAATATCAACTCTTTCTTTCTCATGAAAAGGTAAAGCTAGACGACGTTTGGTATTAGCAACTTTGTTAGTGCTGATGCGAGAGGTTAATTCTTCTGGTTCATCATCTATTTTGCGATCGCAAAATAAGCTAAACGGTTCTTGGTAGCGACGGCGATCGCCATAATGACTCAGGCGCGAGTTTACCTCATCTTCCACTAGGCGGCGACTACCACCCAATTCCCGCAGGGAATTAAAATAACCTAGCAGTGTCATATAAGGGTCAGCAGGATTATGCGGATTTGTTTTCCCCCCGGCATCTTCCCAAGCTTGTTTAGCTGCTCCCAACAGGGCTAAGTATGCTCGTAACAGAACTACCTTGAGGCTGCGTCCTTGGGCTACAACTCCGACATAAAGCCGTCCCGGTGTTTTGGTAATTGGTACGGTTTCGGCAAAAAAGGAGTCGTGGCGATCGGGCCCAGGAGGCGGAAAAATATCTACCTGGCTGTGACTAAACAAAGCTTGAATTTGGCGCTCGGCACGGCGGACTGTAGCAGTGGAGGCAATAATCTTCGGTCGGATAGTTTTATGATTGTGCGTCACACTACACAGAACATCGATAACCGTTTCGTATAATCCCACCATTGTTCCCAGAGGCCCAGAAATCAAGTGCAATTCGTCTTGAATAATCAAATCTGGTGGGGGTAAATTTTTGTCTAAGGCTCGACCTTTGGTTTTAGCATCAGCTGGCCCAGTGAATCCGACTTTTTCATCAAAATGAGTTACCTTGCCAAATAGCGCTCCAGTTTGACCGACCCAAGGCAGATTCGCAAATTTATCAACGGTGGAAATTATGAAGCAAGGAAGCCGTCGATAGATTTGTTCATCTACGGCAACGATGGGTAGGGGGTTGTTGCCTTTAAATACACAAGCAGGTTTACCATCTGCGTGTTTTTTGCGGTTGTCGCAGATTACCCGTAGGTCAGTAGGTGCATCGGCAAGTGGTAAAAGTTGAAACGATCGCGCTTTCAATTCCGTGCCACACCAAGGACACCTTTCTAGGGGAATCGGCTTTGGTTTATGAGGATAATGCCGATCAAATTCTTGAGTCCGCGCCCAAGCTGAATTATCTTTGTCGCCTTTTTTACCCATTTTATTGGGTGTGGCACCCTGCCCAACCCACAACCCAATCTCAAAGGGATGCTTACCTAGTCTCGGATTTTGCTGACGTTCTAGTTCTAAGGCACAGACGAGGGTTGCGGCTCTTTCCAATTGGTCTAGGGTCAGGAGGCGCAGAGTGTAGCGCATGAGAACGCTGACACCAGCAGAGTGGATACTAGGATCGCGCAGACGACGCAGCACGAGAGTAAACGCTGCCAACCCTAAATAGGCTTCGGTTTTGCCGCCACCAGTGGGAAAGAACAGCAAATCTACTATTTCCCGATCTGGATGTTCTGGTTGAGCAATGCTCAGGATGTTCAACAGCAGAAAAGCTAGCTGGAAAGGTCGCCACTTCGGTGGTGAAAAGTCTTCAGGGGATTTGTCTGGATTATCGTGAGTTAGGCGTTGTCTTCTAGCAGTTGCTAGGGCTTGGTTAGCAATTTGAAAAGCTTCTAACACCAGAGGATCGTCTAAAGCTTGTAATCCGGCGGCAATGCGTTGCTTAATCCTGCTAGCTGTGGTTAATAATTCACTAGCAATCTTTCTCTGGTGCGGTTCAGTGGGGGCTGCGGCTTGCTGTTTGGTAATCCAGTCAGTATATGCAGTCACCATTGGGTAAACCATCTGAGAGATTGTTGCCGCGTCTTTTGCCTTAGCTAGTGCTTCCATGCCTAGTTCTAGCCCCGGAATTTCTGCTGGTTCTACTCTGGCCACCTCTGCTGTGGGCATCCAGTTAGTACGAATTTCTTGACAGATATGATTCGAGCTAAGGATAGTAATAGCAGAAACGTTGTGTCCAACAGCATATTCGCAATCGTTGCGGTATTGCAGGCTTGACACCGCTTCGTCCCTGTCTTGGCTATTTTGCCCCCGCAAGTTAGGGCGGGATACAAAAGCGTCAGCTGTGCGGATGGTGAGGCAGGCTTGAAAAATAAAACTGATGTCGTGCTTTTGGTTGGGATTGTTGCTGCGGTAGTTAACTAAGAATACTGAAACTGAACGCGTACCAACAGGGAGTTTTTGTTGAGGTGATGAAGCTACAGCCCGATTTGACACAAATAACTTTAAGCCGTTGCTGTCTGGAACTTCAATCTGAATTTTTCGTTGATTTCCCAGCAGAGAAATAGGCATACTAATGCAATGAGGAGAGCGTTGCCATAATTCTTGCTTGGCTGACTGGGGATTCTCGCTATCATCTAATTCTGTTTCGCTTTCAAGAAATTGGTAGTCACCCCACTGCACAGTTATATTCAGTTCTGTGGTATTTTCTGGTAGAAGAAAGCTCAAGCCAATGGAAGAAGGAAAGTGAGCTTTACGGGCTGAGGAGGCTTCGGGAGCATTGGCATCTTCATTAGTATCACTGCTACTAAGTTGTTCGAGTGTGTCGTCTGCTGTTTCGTCCGATCGCACTTCAACAGGCGCTCCAAAAGGTACTAAAAAACCTGTAAGATACCACTTAGAAGGAGCTTGGGTGAGGATTTCCTCGGCATATTCAACATCATCAGGGGTTGGCCCCACCAAGTCTAGTTGCATGGCGCGGATTAGATGCGATCGCACTTCGGCAGATGTGGTCATAATGAGGGCAGGGAACAGGGAATAGGGAACAGGGAACAGTAAGTGTTCATAAATGATTTAGGATGGCTATGCTTTTTTGGGAATTCATCGGTATGGCTAACGTTGAACCTGTCACATAGAAGTAGAGGGAAAATCAGGAATAGTTAAAGTCGTTTCCGTCGCCTTGCGAGATTTCGCTACTTTTTTAGTATTCCCTTTTGCCTTGGATTTCTGTGCAGCTTTACCGCCTAAAATTTCCGCTTCGGCGCGTTGCTGGTTGAGTTCGAGTAAACGGGCTAATACTTCGTCGTGAATTTCTTCGGGCCAACGGTAGCGCCAAGGCTTTTTCTTCTGGCGTTTGCTGGTGTTTTCGTCGTCTTCTTCGTCTTCGTAGTCCAGCAGGAAGGTGCAGTCTGTGGAAATATCTGTCCAGCCGTAAGCATCGAGGACGGCGCGATCCATTTGGGCGTGGAGTAAGCGTAGTTGTAAAATATCAGGGTGGCGTTCGTCGGGATCGTGGAAGCGGTTGTATGTGTCGGTGAGTCCCTGGTTGTTGCGAACCATTAAGTCGGCGCGGTATTCATAGTAGGTTTTACCAGCAGTTTCTAGAGTGGGGTTGGTTTCCCAGTTTTCCGGGAAGGGGAAGGTTTGAAAACAGTCAGAAGGGGAGTAATTAAGCCCATCTCCCAAAGTAGAAGAGAAGAATCGTGTAAATATTTCATGTATCTGTGACTGTAGCAAGCAAAATACATTTGTATTTTCAAATGGAAATACAACAAGTTTTTCATTAAATATTATGTTTGCATCTAGGAAAGTAAATGCAACATATTTTGTAACTCTTGCGATAACTAAAACTCGTTTAAAATGTGCGATCGCATTCACTAGCCCAGGTCTTTTTTCTGCATATTGCCACCATTTAATGCGTAAAGCATCGCGCTTTTGAACATCACGCTCAGGCTTGACTTTAGCTTTTACAATTTCCATTAAATCAGGAAAATTCCAAGCATCTTCTTCACTCATATCAAAAAAATTAATTACATAACGCTGATAAGCATGAATCGGACTAGAATTAACCTCATCACCTCCGATATAAGGAAAAATCCTTTCTGCATTTTTAGGATTTTGTTCAATCAATTGGTGCATTTCAGAAAGGGGTGTAGCATCAGGATTTGAATCATCAAAAGTAAAACCCATTCCTAACACATAGCTCCCGATAAAGCTTTTGCCAGCATTAGCCAATAACACCGCCGGATTTTCATTACCCCCTGCATGAAATAAAAATGTAGAAATTAAGTTAACCTCTCTTCCATCTAGCAATTTTGTATTTTCGTATTTCCCTTTAAAAACATGAATAACACTCACGACAACCGCCGCTAAACCCGGCCACTTCATCCGCTTTTGAGCATTGTAAATCGTACCGCCCTGCTCACAGATATATCTCAAACCAGTGCTGCGAGTGTCACCTTGGGCAATGGTATTTGTGGCAATCAATCCAAAACATCCAGACTGGCGTAAAAGGCTAAACGCTCGTCGGAAAAAATGCGCTACCAAATCAGCATTCCCATGAGATTCGGGATTAACAACTTTTAACCAATCCTGATAACCAGAAACATGAGCATTTATTGTTGTATTCTTCCCGGCAAATGGCGGATTACCAACAATCGCATCAAACCCCGGATTATCTCTATCAAATACCTCTGGAAATTCAATCTCCCAATTAAAGGTGGGAACTGGTTTCTCGCCATACCGCAATTCTGCACAAATTCGCCTGACATCTAAATCATCTTCTTGATTTTTCTGCCATTGATAAAACTTCAACCATGAATTATCACGCTCATCCTTTCTTGCTTTGTCCTTATCCTTAGCGAAAAATGAAGCAATAACCAAATCCCCTTTCAGCCGAATATCCGCCAACTCTGTTTCTATATTTTTGTAAAATTCGCGCTTGGCTGCATAATTATCTTCATCTAAATTGTGAATTCCATTGCGATAAAACTTCGCTTTATCCATTGATAGATTAAACAAAGGTGAGTTTAGGTCTTTATAAGTCTTGTCTTCATCCCAATTAAACGTTTTAATTTGTTCAGAAGTTAACCCAACTAAAGAATCTCCCCACTTCAAAGCATGGTCTAAAAAAGTAAATGGATGAGATTTCGCCAAAGTCGCTAACCACAGCGATAATTTAGCTAAATTCACTGCAAATGGGTTTTTATCCACACCATACAAACACCGTTGCGCTACTAACCGCCGCGCATAAAGTAACGGTTCTTCATCAATTGGAATTTCAGGTAATACGTTTTGCTTATTCCACGCTTCAACTAATTTCTCTGCCAACTGACGACAACTTTCGACCAAAAATGCGCCCGAACCCATCGCCAAATCACAAACTTTCAACTCTAAAATCTGCTCAGGTGTGGGGTTTTCTCCCAAAGCCGATAAAATTGGTCTGAGAGTTTCTTTAACAATCGGCTCAGTCAAAGCACGAGGCGTATAATGAGAACCACTCCGCCGCAGTTCTTCCCCCGGTTGCAAATACAGAGAACCGACAGACATTAAACTCGGCGTTTTCGGTGATATCTTGCGTCCTAAAGCTGCCACTACATCCTCTGCTGTCCTCGCATCCTTTAACTCAGTTAGGGATTTACCAGTAATTTCGCAACCTGCAACATCCTTTAAATATTTAGCCCGTTCTCCCACCTTAGTTTTGAGAACTTCCTCAACGCTGACAACAACTGTTACCGAAGATTTAGAACCTTTGGGTTTACTCCAAACACCGATAGCAGGACTACTTGCTCTTTCTACCTCGTAGCCCATAATCGCTTGATAGACGGAACCAATTTGCTCAACGTCTAGAGAACGGTAAGACAGACGTTCTCCATCCAGTATCAGCAACCCTTGCAATACCCGGTGAATTACCCCATCTGAAACGCGAGGGGGTTCAAGACTTTCCCCTGTTTGATATTTTGTAGACTGGGGACGACCTTCTAAAAACGGATACTCATCTGGGTTAAATAGTTGCCCATGACGAGCAGGTAAATACAAATCAGCATGACCGCCGCCGTCGTAAACCAAACGGAACAGACTCAGCAACCATGCCCAAGCACCATACCGTTGATCCATTGTATCCGGGTAGTTGCCTGCATCTTCTCGCAAGCGCTCGTAAAGACCACTAACTGAGTAGTAGCGTGTATAAACTGCATCTTGAGACATCAATCCCCGGTCTTCAGCGTAAAGTAGAAACACTAACCGCAGCAAAACAGTAATCAGCCCACCGTAAATATGCTGGGGTGCAGTCGTGGCAATGTCACTTATTAAGCCGCTTTTAGTAGTTGCATCTGCTATTTGGAAGCCGCGCAGTAAATCCCATAATGCCTCTAATACCTGCTCTGCAAGCTTTATAGAGACATCGTTTTGATATTTACGACTTTTTTCCAGAATTGCAGACAAACGGCGATCGCTAGGGACATTAAACAGTCGGTCAGCCGAGAGCAACATCTCCATTGCACCCAAAATCAACCGCCCAGATACCTCACACATTGCCTGTACAGGAAAAGTCAGGTGTCCTGATGACTCACCAAGTGGTGCGTAAACCAAACGTAATTCTGTACCATTGCACAATAGCCCAGTATAAACTTTCGTTTCTTTTAAAAGGCGCTCAAACTTAGACTGGGGGCTAGCGTGCCAACCAGTAGATTTACTATCCTCCGCCCCAGCATTGTCAAGTTCAGTACCATCAGGAAGCACCTGTACCAGCATCATCCAGTTGCCATTAGGGTCGGGTACAGCATACGTGGGTATCAAAACTTCGTTGTAATCTGGGAGCGCGATCGCTAATTCTTCTGGACTGGCAACTAAATCTTCTGGTTGCCAACCTAAAACATTGATAGTGAAAGCAGGAAAGTCGTCAATTCCAAAGGTTTCTTTGTCTATGTCACCGGAGACGGGTTCACGTCTGGCAACTGTAGCGAGTGTTTGTTGCAGTTCCACCACATTGCGATTAACCACAGCTTGGGCTGCTGACAATGCCGGCGGAGACACCACCAACCCCACCGGCTGGAGAAAGCCTAACCATTCTTTATGTAACCGAATTTCTGGATCATTTGCCATTGTTTCTACTCCCTCTAGCCGGAAATCGGCCATAAATAAATTACGCCGACTGGCTCAACCCGCACTGCTTTTACTTTGTAGGCGGCTTCAATTCGGGCTGGTTCTGAAATTAGTTCGGTTGCGATCGCTTGCAGGCGTTTTTCCCAATGGCGACGGTCTGCATCCAATTGGCGCTGTTCTTCTATAAATGGAAGAGACAACTGCACTGCCTTAGATTCTTCCTGACACTTGATAATTCGCGTCTGCTGTTCCTCCAGAATGTTCTTCATCTCAGCAGCTTCTTTAGTACCCCGATTAGCCAGCTTTTTCTCAGCACTTTCAGCCAAAGCTGTGGCGCGACGTTCCAGATGCGGAATTAACTCTGCTACATCTTGGGCAGCACTTTTTTTCAGTCGCTCTTTCACGGCTTCGGCAACTTCCAGCAAGTGAGGGGAAGCTAGGGAATTTTCCAGTAATTCCAGTACGTTGTCTTTCTCGCCTTCTCTTAAAGGCTGAAGTTTCTTGCGTCCCCGACTGCTTGGGTCTGACCACTCTGCTGCTACTGCAATCACTTGGTCGTGCAAGCGAGAAGCCCGTTCACCATACAGAGCCAGCCGTCCCAGTGCAATCGCTTTTGGCATTGGGTCATTAGTCAGACAAACACAAGCACGAGTTAATTCATCATGCAAGAAGCCCTGAGCTAAAAACCTGCTCAGTAAACGCTGAACAATTCTGTGTTCTAAATGCAGATGAACTACATCCCCATCCAAGGAACCAGGATCTCGAAAGACTACAGGACGAATTGGTGCTTCTTTCCGCCATTCCCAAGGCTTTTGTCCGATTTTTCGAGGTGTTCTCAAGGTATCAAGTGTAGTTGACCATGTTGGATCTGCACCAGTACGCTGATCGAGAGCCGGAATTGTCCAACGCGCAGTTACAGGATTGTTAGCAACCTCATTCACATCTACAGGGGCAAGTGTTGGGACTCCCAGTATTTCTAAAGAAGCAGAGATGGCATTACGGAAGTGATTGTCATCTAGTCCCAACCAATCCCGCGAGTCTTTCAACATTTCTTGTAAATTCTCTACTTGTTTAGTCAGATCCTGTTGGCGGAGTCTGGCTTGCTCCAGTTCCTCATTAATTACTTGCGTGTTTACTGTTTCCTTGTTACTGAGTTGCTCTGCTTTATTAATCGAATCGGCAAGATTATTTACTTCTTGGTGGCGAATTCCATTAGCCAGTAAGCGTGACACATTTCTTTCAACTACTGGTGCAAGGCTGCCAAGTTCTTGTTGAATCGTCACTGTTTTCCGCACCAGTACATCTAATACTTTGTCTTCTGTGCGTTGCGGTAAAACAAAGTAGTAACAATGGACAACAGGCGATCGCTGTAATTTCCGGTCAATCCGTCCGTTACGCTGTTCCATCCTTGATGGGTTCCACGGCACATCAAAGTGGAACAAGTCAGCACAGTTATTTTGGAGGTTCACCCCTTCTCGTGCTGCATCTGTAGCAATCAGGATTCGTAAGGGATGACGTGCTGGGTCAGCGTTAAATGCACTTTTAATAGCTTCGCGGCGTTCTTCTCCAATGCCCCCATGAAATACATCTATGCGTTCATGTTCACGGTTAGAGTTAGCGATCGCACTTTGTAATTGCTGCTGTAAATAACGTTTAGTATCTGTATATTCTGTAAAGATAATTACTCGTCGTTCTAACCAAGCAGCATTCGGCTGACCCAAATCAGGGCAAAGATTTTGGCGAATCCACTCCACCAGTTGTTGAATCCGTGGATCTGGCTGATAGCGAGAGGAATTAGCGACATCTGCCATTTCATCTAAAATCGCTAACTCACGCGCTGTTTGGCCGGCAGCCTGCATACTAGCTGCTGCCATTTGAGCATCTTCTTCTGCAATTACTTCCTCTTCGGAAAATTCAGCCCGTTCATCATCAGCACCAGGGGGTTCAAACAGCAACGGGAGACTGGCTTGATGTATGGTGGGGCGGTGAGCCGCTTGCTTTTCCATCCCCGTCCGATGCACCTTTAAAGTCCGAGCAAATGCCTCTATGGAAGATAAAAGACGCTTTTGCAGGGAAGTAATTACCAGCATTGCCGTAGTCTGGGTAGACTTCGCTGCATCTTTGAGCTTTTCCTCCCGCAGATTGCGATATTGTTGCAGCAATCGGGATAATTTGAGTTCTGGCGCGTCTTCTGGCAGGTTATCAATAACTATAGGAAGAACGTAGCGTTGGGGAAACTCTTCTCCAATCTCCCGTAAATCTTGTTTTAAGCGCCGCACCATTACAGTGTCCAGCAACTTGCGATTACGAACGGGTACTCCTCGGCAGAAACGCTGGGGGTCGAGAATTTCTAGTAAGGCAGCAAAGCTGTTGGAGTGTCCATTGTGGGGAGTGGCAGATAAAAACAGCTTGTGTTCAAAACGCGGTGCTAAGTCTCGAACAGTTTTGGTAAGTTGGGAATCAACGGCATACTTTGCACCACTCGCAGGTGCAGCATTGTGAGCTTCATCAAGGATGAGCATGGAAGCAGCCGCAAAATCACCAAGCCAGTCCCGTAACGGTGCGGTGTATGTTTCATCTCGTAGCAAGGCATGGGAAATAATGAACCGAGTGTGTGTCATCCAAGGGTTAATTCCATAACCCCGTTCTTGACGACGCGCAGCAATAAACTCACGATCCAGAATCATAAATGTGAGTCCAAAGCGACTCTCCATTTCTTCTTGCCACTGCCTTACCACTGATGGCGGACACGAGATAACGACTCGTCTAACCTTTTGGCGCATCAGCATCTCACGCAGTATCAGCCCTGCTTCAATTGTCTTGCCCAACCCTACATCGTCAGCAATGAACAAACCAACTCTTGGCATCAGCAAAGCTTTACGTAGCGGCTCTAATTGATAAGCTTTGACTTCTATTCCCGCACGGTAAGGCGCTTGGAAAAGCTTGGCATCTGTGGAAGTTACGCAATTCCACCGTAATGTGTGCAGGTAAGCAGAAAACAGACGCGGATTATCAAAACCTCGATTCGCTATCGATTCCCATGATGTCGCCCCGACGATTTTGGCATCTATTTCGCGTTCCCACAGGACTTCTAGCGATTCTCCTAACGCATCATCTTCTAAACAAGAAAGGCTAACTTTTGTGTCTTGCTCTGGAGACGGTTTCGACACAACTTCTTCTACAAGATATTGCCGCGATCGCACGCGCACAATCTGTCCAGTTACAATGTCAGTCACTCGTGTCTTCCCCCTTGTAACTGGACTGGTATTATCCCTCCTCTAATCATGAAAAACTCACTCCCCTAAACCCTAATGCCTGGTTAGCTTGGAGTGCTAATCTACAACCATCTTTTTGAAAGTTGCGTTGCAGGTATAAAATAGCTTTTAATCTATTTGTTATTTAGCACCTGCTACATCTTAATAATGTTATTTTATATACGTCTATAGCAAGTGGCTATTTTCAGCAGAAAACTTTTAAATGAAGAGAATATAAAAGGTATAATCTACCTAGTATCACATAGACAATTATTGGATTGAAATTAAATAGTAATTTAACGCTCAGTAATATTACTTAAAAAACTTAGGCTGAATTGCGTATACTTAAAGTAACCTGATAAACTAGCATTATTTAACCACTGTCAACCAACATCGAGAATTGCTCACAGAGATGGAAGCCCTCAAGTAGTTCTTGATAGAGAAAGTACCCTTGAGGGTACTGTGAATGGCTGCCATTCGTTTCTAGGATATTTTATAGAAGTTTTTTTCAGTGGCCACAGCGATGTCTTCTATTGAGGACAACAAAATAATTGTTTGGCGATCGCAAAAAGACGAGCGAATCAGTGTAAATTCAGAAATTCTTGAAATTAATAAAAATACTAACTTGCAGGATGATATGATCCCGTATTTTCGTTAAATTCCCATCCCATACCCGATTTATCCTTCCCCTTGCACCATGCCACAAAAAGCGGTGGGTGCAGCTTATTTCGCTGCTCACGTATAGTTTCTACGCTTACACCAAGTCTTGAAGCTAAACCTTCTTCCGTCAACGGTTGGATTCGGGGAGTATGCCCTTTGAAGGATGAATTGTTGTAGTACGATTTCTTGCCCCGCCCTTGTTGGTTATTGAGATGATTTTGAATTTTAATAATCGCCTCAGTAAACTGTGTCATTCGGGCTGTTATCCCCTCCACTTTTTCTGATAAATCGGCGAGATTATGGATTGCTCCGGTTTCGTTGCTAGATTCACTTGAAAACTGTGACTCGAGCTTATCAAGTCGTGAGCAAATAGCTAATATCGTTTCATTCGTAAGACTGGGGTGACTATTGTTACCAGCAACCAAGTACTCCTCAACACTTGCCTTAATCTTAGAGTCGAGGCGTTTATCTAAATCATTGCCACCAATTGCATCAAGGTTATCTAGATCATCTAGGTAGAGTTCGATAAATTGGGTCAGCGTGGCTGTTGCCGTCGTCCCTTTCGACTTACAACGGGCGATAAACTGCTCCCACATCTTTTGGTCGCAGTTAAAAGATGCCAGTTTCTTGTTTTTCCCTGTTTGGCTCATGTCTAGGTAATGTCTAGGTAAATCTGGACTGGACACGACTGAGTGAGTGTGTCATCCCGAAAAGATAACTACCTTGACACTATCATTTTGGAGCGCATGAGTGCGCCCGCCGGAGACGATGGTCTCCGACCGACCGGAGGTCATCGCCTCTACCAAAAAGCAGTCAGATTACTACTGTCTGCAACAGTTAGTTAGCCACTGTTGGAGTTGTTCAGGAGTTGTTGGCGCACAATTTGAGCAAAGCCTGTTATCGCTTTTGTAGCCAGCCAAATCAGGAGGTGACTTCCTGGCTAACGCATCCATTTAGTCAATCATATCTGCCAACAAATTTGTCATTTCTGACTGACCTTGTTTGCGGTTATCGTCATACTGGATTAATACATCCAGCTTGACATGACGGCTGACTTTTTGCGTCTTTCGCACATCCCCTTGGGTTGCTTCCAAAAGAGTTGTAATCCCACTGTGGCGGATGCGGTGGGGTGACATTAACTTTTTTACACCAGCTGCATCAAAATAATTGACAACAATTTTGCGGATGCCGTCCCCAGTGAGGCGATGCCCTTTACTGCGGTTATCAAGGGCGATAAATAGGGGTGAGGAGGCGGTGATATTGCCCCGAACTTGCAACCAATCACAGATAGCATTAACTGTTGCTACTGACAGTTTTACCCATTCATCATTCGTACCTTGCCCTTTTCCCAAAATCCGCAATCTGCTTTCGTGTGGGTCGAAGTCTTTTATATTTAATTGACTCACCTCATTGCGTCGCAGTAAATTTTCCCACAACAGCCGCAATAGCGCATAATCTCTTTGGCCGTGAACAGTTGAGCGCTCAATTAGCTGGATTACACTGTTGATGCTTTGAGCATCCACCCCGGTAGTATCTCGATACGCTTTTACCTTTTCCAACTCTACATCTTCTAGCGTGTAGCTACACACACCTAGCTTGCGGGCAAACTTCACCAATGATTTAATGCTGCTGAGGCGACGGTTGACCGTTGCTTCTTTCAACCCAATAGCCAGTAGCTTTGCCTTATATTTCAACACCACCGCCACCGCCCGTTTCTCGGTCAGGTGCAAAAACTCCAACACGCTATCAACATTCGGCTCAATACCAGTCATCGCCACAAAAAATTTCCGCAAATCTTTCTGGTATTCGCGCCGGGTGCTGGGTGCGCGAATATTGGCGAGCATCAAAGCAATGACATCCTGTTCATCCTCTGTTGCGGCAAAATACCGCTCAATTGGGGCTGAAAGAGATTTTTTTAATGACTCTACCGCCGAGTCAAATCCGGTATCATCGTTTGCTTTTGGGGATGCCCGTCTGGGGGAATATGGAGTATCAGACATAGCATTGGGCGCGAAAAGGGTAATTTTCGATATCAAACCTATTCTCTCTCGATTTGCCCAACCACACTCACTTTGGCGCGATAAATCTTCCATTAGACGTTCACAATCGCAATGTTGCTAAATATACTGCTATGGTATTAGTGCTATTCGCTTGTTACCCAACACTTGACTGTACTACGTTATGTATTTTTACTGAATTATGATAGATGCAAAAATTAAACCATCCCAGTGGTTGGAATGGTTTAAGGGAATTATCAATTTTTCTTACTGCTCCTTTTGCTTATAGGAGGCAACTAATTGTTGTTGGCGACAATTCAGGCATTCCTTTTAACTTGATAGTTTCGGCGACTTGGTTGTTATTTTGGCGTAATGAAAAGATAGGATTGCCCGTTAGCTTGATTTGAGCTTGATGCTATTAGGGTTGCGCTTCCAAGATCCGACCTATACTTCTTGGCGATAGTGCTGGCAACCCCCTGCGAGTAGCTTCTTCAGCAACTTGCATATGGTAATGGTGCTTTGAACGACTGGGTTTTCGGTTCTTGCTCCATTCGCTGATTTCGACAATTTTGCTCGCCTCTGCGCTCTTGCACTTCTTAGGTCTGCCTGCGTTCACACCTAATACATTATTTATCTTTGCGATCGCATCTTCCAAGGTTTCCGATGTTATGGTACAAGATGTCCACTTTTTCTTCCAGTTTGTTACTGTTTGCTTCGCTATACCAAGTTTTTTTACTATATTTTTATGATTTTCCCCACGATTAAGTTCTAGCAGGATGTTTGCTCTCTTGATCATTTCATCGCTGCCGGTGGCTGCTATATTCTCTAATACTTGCTTTTCAATAGGATTCAATACTTGAATATGAGGCATTTTAGTATTTACCCCGCTTAAACCTACAATTTTGCCAAATCGAATGAAGCCTGATATACTTTTTTTGTAGAGTTCATTTTTCCTAAAGATTCACTCAAAGCCCTGCTGCAAACAGGGCTTTGAGGAAAAAACAACCCCACCTGTTACTAAAACAGGACGGAACTTTGTTTTGTCAATTTAGTTATCTAGAGCCATCATATCATGAATTTACCCAGTTTTACAAATCTATCTTTAGATAGATGCTTTTTTTTAAATGCCAGTAATTTAAATATCTCTTCAGTCATATTGGTTTTCAATGGGTTGGGAATAATAGTTTACTGCGCGAGAAAATTCTCTCCCTTGAGTTTTTCTGGTAGTTAATCCTTTGCCATTTACAAGATTTAATTATTTTTTCAACTTGTCACTTTTTCCAAGGGATGAAAGTGCTATAAGTCTTGCTGGTTAAGATTTTTCTGCTTTCTGCTTAGGTTTTTCAAGATGGAACCTATCTTTTGAGTGACAATTTGTGACCCGGAGTATAAATATGTCTGAGGTGAAGAATCCGGCAATTGTATATATTTCACCTGCGGAGTTGGTTGTTCATCCGAAGCTGATAGAAATATATGGTGAGAATGAGGAACGTCCGGCTTTAGAAAAAAGTATCTCTGAAAAAGGGATTCTTGAATCTTTAAAGGTATCTGCACGTACTGGTGTCAATGTAGTCTTGGCAGGTAAGTGTCGCTTGCAGATAGCTCGCCAGTTAGGAATTTCCACTGTGAAAGTGGAATTTGTCGAGTCTGGTTCGCCTGAAGAAGATTTGAAACTAGTGCTTGACTTTAATCTTCATCGCGAAGGTGGGAAGACTCATTACCAGAAATTTCACGAGGGGCAGTACTGGGAGAGCGTACTTCGTCCCCAAGCGAAAGAAAGACAGCGCCAAAGCGCTCGTCGTTTGAATCAATCGAATGATTCAAATTTGAATCATTCGGTAACTGAGAGTAAGTCTCAATTAGGGAAGGGCAAGCGAGTGATTCAGGAGGTCTCGGAGAATCTAAATATAAGCGTTGGTAGTTATCACAAGGGTAAGAAAGTTTTTGAGTTTATTTCTCAATTACGAGAACTGGAAAAATTTAAGGCAGTTGTTGCACTGGAGATGGAGTTTAACCGAAGTATTGATGCAGCATACAAGTTTGTTTGTAATCAAGATATCTGTTACCAGGTAATAGACCTTCTGGAGGCTACGGAGATAGGTAGTATAGGCGATGGTATTGCTTGGATGCTGAATGGCGAGCGCAATCCGTTTCGACGTTTCCAGCTTGACCAAGTATATCAATTCAAAAAGAGACTGCGGCCCGAGTTGGAAATTGTGGGACGGGTTATTGGTATAACTAATGAGTTTGTTGTGTTTGGATTGAGGAATTTAGGGAATATGAGCCTAGAAATTGTGAATCTACGTCCGCGACAAATTGATGCAGAATTGCAGGATGAACCATCTGCGTCACAGAGGAAGAGAATATTTCACTTAATGCAAAAGTTTAGTGATGTTTTCCCAGTTCAAGTGTCTTTGGCGGAGTTGTTGAAACTTCCTAATTTAACTGATAAAGAGGAGGTTTTATTGCGGATGTATGAGTCTGACGTATTTGAAAAAACTTGGGAAGATTATAAGACCCAAATGAAAGCAATGGAAGTTTCTACAAATAGAAAAAAGGATAAGATTTGTGCTGCATAGGTAGCTGTAAGCAGTTAATCTAGCAGAGAATTTATCCCACAATTTAACATTACTTACTAGATTAGCATCTCAATACTAATTGCAATACGAGTTCACTATTGTGGGTGCTGAACTCGTATCAAGATATTTGACTGTTTTTTGTTTTTTAACTCGGTGGTGGAGTATGAGCAATTTCATCTTCACCAGTTGTACTAATAAGAGCCAATGCGGGGTGACGCTTGTGGGTGTTACTAGCTTTGCATTGTTATCCCAAAACTAAGAATGTCGATTTAGTGACAACTTCGCTCGAACTGCCTCATTTAAATAATTACCAAAAAAAAGTTGGGTAGTCGCATTGTTGTTGGTGAAGCGTGTTGGACTAAATGCCAGTCTAAGCCTACGTATGTCTAAGCCTAAACAAGTATAAAGCTTTGTTTGCTTTCAACCACGAGACGATTACCAGTCGCCTCCAACAAGCGGATAACCAACCGCTTAATTCAAAATAAAATTTCAAATTTAGGCTAACACATTTTGACCAACAGCGAGGCTACCTGATGCACAAAAATCATCAGGACAGTCACTCATGTTCCAAGAAAATTTCTCTTCAGATGTTGAGAACAAGCCCCAATTAAGTCTTTCACAGCCTTCAAAAAAGAAAATCAAACCCCACCTGCCCGCAGAATCCGTGGGTAAACGCTACGTAGAGCGCTTTTGGCATCCATTTGGGGCGATAATTGCCCCAAATCAAGCACAAGGTGTAAAACCAGCATGGCGCACTATCGATTATTATCTCCAACCCTCCCAACTGTGGAACCTGCACCAAGACAAGTCGAAACTAGTAGGTCTGCGCTTTAACGACACAACACGTTACGCCACAATCGATTTAGACCTAGAAGGCGACTACCATAACATTGAATCCATAAATCGCATCAAAGCGGTGCTAGAGGACATCGGCATAGTCGATATCATCATCCTCCAGTCCAGCTTTAGTGGCGGTTATCACCTAATCCTAAGCTTCGCATCCCCCCTACCCACCTTTCCCCTAGCCTGCGCCCTAGAGATTACCTTAAGAAACGCAAGCTTTATCCTGCGCCAAGGACACCTAGAAATCTTCCCCAATACCAAACCATATAGTGCCAAACAAATAACTAACTACAAAGCCATCCGTTGCCCCATGCAACCGGGTAGCGGGTCATTTTTACTTAATGATGACCTACAACCAATTAGCGACTCAGTTTCTATCTTCCTCGATTATTGCGATCGCGCGGCCAGTCGGCAAGATTTAACCAAACTAAAACGGGTAGCGAACAAAGCCAAAAAACAAATTTCACGGGAGAGATATCGCAAGCAAGAATCTGCTGACGTTGTACAGTGGCGTGCCAACTGGGAAGAAATCATCAGCACAGGCTGGACAGGAAAAGGACAAACAAACACCCTCCTACAAATCTTCGTAGGGTACGGAATCGTCTTTTTAGACTTAGAGAGTGATAAATTAGTTGAATTTTGCCTTACTACCGCAATTAACGCCCCAGGCTACAGCCAATATTGCCGACACCAACACGAAATCGAAGCTAGAGTGCGGCATTGGGTAGAATCCACAATTCGCAACAAATGGTACAGCGCCTACATTAGTTATCCCGAAAGGTTGTTGGGTACATTCGCCAACACATTTGCAGAAGCCATAGCAGGCATTAGCAGCATTGATAAACCCAAAGACAACGTAATCCCATTTGACCGTCGTAAGCAACAGAACTGGGAACGCAGCCAAAAAGCCCAAAAACGCATCCAGATAGTAGTAAGGGCAATAGAGTGGGATAGAGGGTTGCCAGTAGGGGCTACTGAACGGGGTAAAGTGATACGTGCTGAATACAAGCGCCGCTTTCACAAAACTATCTCACAAGAGACACTACAAAAGCACTTGCATTTGTGGCATCCCACACGCTACATCTTAGACCCGTGGGCAGAAAATACCTCAAAGCCTTATCAATCAAGCAATGACGAGCAATTTAATAGTTTTGAAAACTCATTTGCCAAGCAGACTGCTCAAAATCCTTACGAAAAGGAAAATGACGGTCATTTTTACTATATGAAGGTTTTTTGTAACTGTTTACCTCCTGCTGCCGATGCCCCTACAGGGCAGTTGGCAGCAGCAATCTTTGAAGAAGTTGCTGAGTCTCAAGGAGAATTATTTGTACTACAGGTACAAGATGAATCTGAGAAAATTAAGAATTCCGAAGAATTGAATTTATTGCAACCACAGGATCTGTCTTTAACTTCAGGTGTCAATAATTCTGATAATTCATTAGTTTCTTCAAAGATTATAGAATTAGCTGAAAATCTTAATGAAAGTACTTCAGATAAGAATTTCAAATACCTTTCTAACCCCAGCGCGGCTGAAAATTACAATAACAAAAACTTATTAATCAATTCTGTTACTATTCCGCTTACTGCGCCTACACCTGCAATTGTGCCGCCTGAAACGTCACAAAAAGCCGAAGTTAGCGAACAAAGTACACCTTCAAGCGATTCAGCAGCAACTCTCGCTTTGTCAGAACTGAAGAATCTGACTAAGTTGCGACTCCAAGCAGCATCTTACGCCAAACGTGTAGCTAGAGAGTACTGCCTGATTGCACGATGCTTAATTGGGGGCAAGGAACGGGAAAAACTGGAGCAGAGTGCCAAAATGCAATTTTATCTCGATTCAGGTAACAAAACTCTAATTGCAGAAGCCAATGAGTGGGCAGCTGCCAATCCTGGGTGTCTACCGTTTTCGTTGGAGTTGGTGTTTCAAGAAGGTGAGACGTGATGGCTGAATTTCACAGGTGAGAGTGATTTGGATGCCTATACGGTGGCAAACTTCTATTGAACGTACCAACCGCAACTGCACACAGGGTTGCACCAATCCCAAAAGCTGCCATCACCCAGCCGTACTGCACTTCTCCCAATTTGAGTGTACCTTGAACATAGCCAACAGTATTTACTAATATCTGCGCTCCGGCAATTGATGCGACTAACTGCATCGCTAGCGCGTAACGAATAGGTGCATCTGTAAGCAGGCGAGTTGTACCGTCTTTAATGTCTCCCCATGTTCGGCGTGTTGTCCTGGAAGGCTGTTGATTTTGTGCAACGACGAGCTGACCTGGTAGGGTGAAGATTAAGACTGCCGCGATAGCTACGCTCGCCGCAGGCATCGCAAAGCTGAGAGCATCCAAAAAGAAAACTTGTCTCGCACCAATGAAGGCGGCGACACTTCCAGCGATACCAGGGCCAAGTACACCAAGTAATTTGATAAGTAGCAGCCGAAAGAGCGATCGCCCCTGCATAGTCATTCTCACCCGTGACTAATGGAATTGTCGCTTGGTAAGTTGGGGTGAAGAAAGCATTAAAGACATTAAGCGCAAATATTAATACGTAAACTTGCCAAATCTGCGTCACAAAAGGCAATATACCCACAATTAGCATTCTGAATATGTGGGTAACAACCATGATTTTCTTACGGTCGAGGCGGTCTGCGATCGCACCTGCAAGGGTAGACAGCAATACAAAAGCAGTGACACGCAGAGTCAAAGCTACTGAAAGCACAACCGCAGCATTTTTCCAGCTAACTCAAAGGTCAGAAGGGCTAAACCCACCCAAGTAAGTGCATCGCCCAATAAACTAGTGGTCTGAGCAGTGTACAGCCTTGCAAATACCGGATTTCTCAAGCTGCGGAAAAATGTCAAGGTATTCATTTATCAGGGGGCATAGTTACACAAGTCTTTTATCTCAAAATTTTAACAGAAATGGGGGGAGGAGGCATATTTCTCAAAGCTAGAAAATTGCCTTGCCAAGACCATTTTCACCACTCTGCTGTTTTCTCGAAGGAGTGTAGTGTTTTTTAGTTATAGCTGTGATGTTCCTGTAGCAACCATCATTGCTCAAAAACTGCTTTTGGTACCGTCGCTGCGCGGATTCTTGTCGGCAAATGGCAATGGCAACTGCATAAGTCATTGCAGGATCTGGCTGTAGATATTATTGTCACAAAGTGGCTTGGAAATGCCGCAGTCAGCTGGTTCCATGCAATGGCTATATACTTTCCCTGAAAAGGGTCTATTTTTGTGAATATAAAATGATTTTTTCGGAACATTAGTTGTATTATATTTAGCCAATCATGGAAAAGTAAGCAACACACAACCCGGTTTCACTTAACTAAAAAAGGGGCGACACAGAGTGGAGAATCAGAATCAGTTAAGGGAAGAAAGAAATCAACTACCGCGACCAGATTATAGAGATTTGCTCTCAAAAATAGATGAGAAATTGAATGGAGAGTCAGGGGGAAAAATATTTTCTTTGACAAAAGACTCTAATAACGGGAGATTAAGGTTAATCATTGATATTCATGCCTTTGCTTTCCAGATAGCTAAAGCTAAAGATATAAGATTACCGTTGTCAAAAGACGAAAAAACATATCGAGCGTCAATAAATATGAACGATGCTTGTCGTGAGGTATTTAAAGACAAAATTAAATCAATAAAAGCGACTTTATCCAAACTTTTAATAGATGAAATTAGGAATAGCACAGGTTTAAATTACAATGCACAAATCGCAGACAATATCATTGAGCAATTAATTGATTCAATGCTTACGCCCTTGGCAAAAAAAGCTAAAGACTCTTCCTTATTTACCTGGGATTTCCCTCAATCGCCTGGATTAAGTAGCCAAGAACTAGCCTTGGAGTCTGAGTTTGATAATCCTGCGATTATAAACCACAAAGTCACCATAGAAATAAATAGTGCAACTAGATTCCGCGAACTTGTATTAACGGCACTAGAAAACTATGTTCGTCTGAAGATGAATGATGAGTCAGATATATCTGATTATGTAATTGGCAATGTAAGAACTAATCTGGAGTCTATCAAGATTCATGGCTCTCAGGAATTATCATTACTTGAAAAATTAATTAATCAAGAAACAATCGGAAGATTAAAAAGAGAAGCGGAGATAAATTTTTTAGAATTTTGGGCAAAAGTTATTAGTGAAGAATGTAACGATTTAAGTAAAAACAGAGAAGTCATATATGAGGATGGTAAAGGAGAAAATTCACGTAAAATATCATCCCATGAGGCATCATTTTATTTGAGAGACTACAGTAGACGCATTAGATTATTAGAAAAATTCATCAATGACCCGAATAAAGCTGATAGTTATTACGATGTAGTATATCAGGGTGTGACTGTAAATATTAAAGAATTATTTTCTCGTAGGGATGCTTTTTCGGAATTGCCTATCATTGGGCAAATTAATGGTTGTATTGGGCAGACAGATGACCCACGTTTAGGTATAACGTCAATAACTTTTGGATTAAAATTTAAATTCAATGGGCGCGTCAATAATCCAGTTAAATACGGTACTTCATTCGCTTACGGACTTGACATAATTAACCCAAATTCAAAATTAAATAATCAACCAATTGATGATAACCCCCCGCAAAAAACAGATTGGCAGGTTGAAAAAATAATTAAATATTTTATTCTTTATTATTTTGCATTTGCGTGTCCTAATCCCTCGGAAGTAAATTCTTGTTATCAAGATGTTCTCCAATTTGATGTAGTTAAAGATTTCACAGACAAAGTATTGCCTATTTTCAGTAACCCAGATAATCAGAGTGATGCAAATAAGCAAAACTTGTTAGTGCAGTTTGTTAGTGATATTAATCAATATTTAGTTTCACACAACCTAAAAGCAATAGTAAAAATTATCCAAAAATATTTAAAATATCCAAAATTTTTATTATCAGATGAGAAACAAATAAGTATTGGGATATCAAAGAAATTACTGGTTTCTGAACTGACAGAAATAAGTAGTACAGATAGATTTTTTGCAGAAGAACTTTCTTCAGGTAATTTGAAACAATGTCTCAAGCATATCTTTATTTCCCTACAGGGGGTAACAAAAGAAGCAATTATCCAGCTACCCGTAAAGCTGAAATTTGAGACAGATAATTTCTATCGAGCAGCAAAAAAATGTGAGTTTGATATGGCTTATCAAACTGACGATATACAAATGCTCACTGTCTTCCATAAGTTTGTACAATCTAATAATGCACAACAATTTGAACGCGATAAGAAAAATATAAAACAGCTAGCACAATTATTAGGTAAAAAACCTGACTTTCTGAAGAAAGTTAATACACTTAACAATGCTGACGAAGCTAGTGATTTACTCAGCACTGTTGTATTTGATGGCTCAATTATAGAGTTTCAAATAGGGGAAGTTCCTTTAGAAAAAGCTACGTTTGAAGGGCGTTTCAAATACGAGATTACATTAAAGACCCTTGGATTTATAATCCTAGAACTTCTCACTAGTAGGGTGAAAAAAAACAAAAGTTTATTTGTAGGGCAGTGGATACTGCATGAAACACCGGAAGAAGAAACAACACAACAGGAAGCACTAATTCATCAAACGGTTGAAGAATGGAATCACTTATTAACTGACTTTATGTTCATCAGTTCTCAAGGGATAGTGTTACCGAAAATCGACCGTTTTAGAATTGCTAATGCCAAAAAATCACTGTACTCTGTATTACCTCAAAAATACCATAGCAAAAATAACGATAAACGGATACTAAAAAAATTATTAATAGTAATGGTGTCTAGTAACAAGTGTGATGCTCGTTCGTCACGTTTGGAAGATAATTATATTGCGAATTTGACAGGTGAAATAGTAGCGGTGGAGGACACCGAAACTGGTATAAAGATAAATCGAGTTAAAACTTTAGCAGGCAATTACTGGTTAGATGAATTGCATCGCACTCCGTGGGCGCTTCGAGATGTAATTAATGAGATGTACGATAAGGGTTTTAAGGATGTTTTATACATCGCTAAAACTCCCTTTTCTGAACAATTGCGGGTGACAGACCAACAAAATGAATTATTTTTTATGTCACCGGATATAATAAAGTTCCTCAAAGATATTGCAGATGATATAATCATATATCCTGCTTTATATGACAGTTACAGTGCCTTGTGCATCGACGATCAAACTCAAGAAGAAACCTTATATATTCAGGATGTACGACAACTAAGTAACTTATTTAATGACCCCAATCGCTCCCAGGTAATATTTTTTAATTTGCTTACAGTAAAGACCATAGAGAAAGATAGGACTTTTTATAACACTGCAACGACTTATTCAACACTTTTGAATGCTCATCCAGGTGATGCACTCGACATGACGAAGGTTATGAATGGTCTAATTAAGGAAGGTCAATTAAAAAATGATATTACGCTTTATTTGACACTATTGCATTATTCAAGATATGAAAAGAAACAAGGCAAGTCGGAGAAATTGTTACCTAAGCTTGACCCGCTTAATGATATTATCGGCGATAATGCAATCGGCAGATCATCGGCAAGAGGTAAGCATTGCATTCCTGGGGTACAAATGAATTATCTCGCATGGTTGACAGAAGTTAACAATGCCTTAAGTGACTCAAGAGATGTAAAAGATGTGATTAATGATTCTGCCAATTCATCTCAAATTCTACTTGCCTTCCTTGAAGAGATTGAAGATTTTTTGGATAAATACCAAATAAAAGACCCATCGATAGAACTCCCTAGAGATTATAATAACTTCTTAGTGAGGCACTATAACCACCCAATTTTACGAGAACGAATTTACTTGATACTAGAAAATAAGCGTTGGGAGATTGAAAACGGTAATGTTCAAGTTCAATTTTAATTGAATTATAAGACATTTTATTTTTATTTATATCAATTACACCTTGATGAACTCAGCAAATTATTGTTGAAAAGCTGAATAGAATTCTTATAATAAATTAAAAATGAAAATAAGAGAAGCTCAGGGACATCTTTTCGAGTTAGCATTCAACGCAGGAATATTGACAGCCATTCATCAATCAGGGATGAAATATGCCCACATGGATTTATTCATTGATGACCTGAAACGTATCAATCATCGAGGAGTAGTCAATAAACTTGTTGAGATGAAACTGTTAGAAGGATTTATTGATGCGGAGAGTCAAAGAATATGGGCAGCATGGGGTAAATTTTTACTTTTACGAGGTCATCTCGGTGGTTTAGGTTTATGGAAGGAATTGATGGACTCTTTGGAGTTTTCGTCCGCTTCTAATAGAAACTGGGAACTACTGTATATGCAATGCTGCCTCTCAGACGAAGCCAGTATGAGAACGCTAGAAAAACATCAACATGACCGATACTCTCAGATTCTTTCGCAGTTTGATATTACCGCAGATAAGGTTACACCTTATATAAATAAGTATGCCGACACAGGAGAATTTTTAAAAGCGGATACATTGATGCTGATGTCGAAAGACGGAGAAAAAAACAAGGAATATTACATTATTTGTGTTGATTTGTCCGCCTTTACTGTGGAGAATAATCAGGATAATGAATTGAATTCTCAGAAAGATAATGATGAGTCAAGACATGAACAAGAACAGTTTGAGTTGTGGAATTTATCAAGCGCTTCGTCTATTCTTGGATATTTAAAAGCAGAACTGCGTTATTTAATGTCCAAAAGTGTTTATCATCAATTAAAAATTGACACCCAAAAAGGGACTAATCAGCAATTAATAGGGCAATATATTCAGGATTATCTTACAGCTTTTTCTTATTACGACAAAGATTTTGTTAAGTTGGTACAGGCAGCATCATACTCAGCAAGTTTCGTCAAATTTCTTGATTCAGAAAATAGAATACCCAAGGATGCGACCGTACAAGTGACAACGATAGGTTACACTACACGAGGAATTAGCACCTTAAATGTTAGCCGGGAGGACTTTCACATTCTTGACCTTTGCGCCGAGGCATATAAATCGATGAAGGGACGGCAAAAGTCGGATAGAGAAAATTCTATCAATACTTATGAAAATGCGCTGTTTAAGATGCTTAATTTAATTAAAAAAAATGCTGTATATTGTCTTTCACGTTCGCTTGAACAAGTAGGAATTTCGGTAAAAGAAAAATCTCAGCCAGATAAACTTTCTCATGAACAAAAAGTCCACAAATTTGTGGACTCATTATGTGATACTAATGTTACAGAAGAGAAAACTGTGTGTTTCAGTGAAACACTTACAAATTTTAATAATCCCTCAGATTTTTTAGATACTTCAATCAGTGAAAAATACCATCTAACTGAGCAAATTTCTTTAATAAATGCCCACGCAAAAATAATTCAGGAACATCTGTTAGGTAATTATCGTAATCTATTTCTAACCGGGAATCCGGGTATTGGTAAAACAACAGCGGTGGTGAATTTTATCCGCGATCATGCTGACGAGGGTTTCCTGTTTTTCTACATTAGTCCGCGTCTCTCTGTAAACGAAGACACGATTAATAAATTTATAGATACAAAAACAGGTAATTTGTTTGCTGATGACCTGTATTGTATTTCCACGAGTCACGCTCTGATTGCTACCAATAATAACCAGCCTACAGTGAGATATTATTCTAATGGCAATAACCAAACTTTTGAAAGCTTAGGGGTAACTTTTCATGGTGCAGAATATGATAAAAAACGGAATACCAACCGAAAGAATTTAATAAATCGTCAGTCCCGCTCTTCACTCGGCTACAACAACAAATCCGGAACCGGAGTTATTAGAAGTTTATGTGACGCAGGTCATATTCTCATCAAACAGCAAAAAAATAAAATTGTCATTACCTGCTCAACTCAATCCCTCCGCAAATTGAATAGTGGAGGTGACTCATTAGATAATTTCGAGAGACTATTTCGTTCAGTTACAAATAATGGTGATGTAATTCCGGAGTTAATGAGTGAATTATCTTCACGCCTGAAGCATATCATTGTCATGATTGACGAAGTAACAGGTGACAATGCTGGAGTTGAGTGGTTTCACTCTATGAAGAAATGGTTAGGAAAAAAACTTGAGTTATTTGACCCTTCATACGGTTTCAATACAAAGTTGATTATTGCCGATGCTTCTCTTACAGGTCTTGATGTTGTTAAACCACATCTCGGTACAAAGGAAGCGGAACCAGATAAAATCTATTGTTCTTTTGTTGATAAAAAGCAAGAACCATTAGAAGTTAGTTATCTGTCTTTTGGCGGTTATTCTGCACCGCCAGGCAATGTTGATTCTGCTGTTATTAATGTTAACTCATATCCAGCTAAACAAATTGAGCTAACTTACCAAGTGTTTTTTGAAGTGAACAAAATCAACGATGATGGTTCCATTAAATTTACACCTGGTCAATCAGCACGAGATGAGTCTTTAATAAACGAAATAATCCACTATGTTAATCACCCAGAATTAGGACAATTAATTGTTTATATCCAGGATAAACAACGTCTAAGACAATTAATTTCCCTAGTCAAAAAGAGACTTTTTGGCTTCGAGAAAAATGAGATTTATCTAGAGATACATTCCCAAGTAGCTGATCTGGAAATGCTGCTCAAACGCAAGAATCAGGTACGGGTAGTGTTTATGACATCATCTGCGGCTCGCGGTATTTCTTTTCCCCTTGCTAAACACATAATTGTTGAACTACCAAGATTTCAGATAGAAAATAACCTGATGGAGATAATTCAGGTAATTTATCGAGGTAGAGGTGAGTTTGGTGAGGGACAAAATAATGACCGCGCTCATAAGAAAATAACAGTTTACATTATTGAAAAAGTTTTTACAAATGCACCTAATAATCAACAAAGTAAAAGTACCCGCGCCGCGAATTTAATAGGTTCTCTACTCGTCTTACGGGCGGCGATAATGACGCGAATTTTGGGTGCTGGGAATTTAGGTGGACACAACGTAGCCATGATTCCCGTCGGTGGTAAAGCGATATATTCAAGCGGTGAGACTTTCAGCACTCGGATTAAATCTTTGATGCAGTTACTACGAAGTCACCAGCGGCTACATCCAGATGACCAGGATATTAAACTTGTTTGTGAAAATCTGTTTACTTTATTTAAGTCATCCGAGTTTCTAATTCAATCTCCTCGCATATCCAATTCTTCTGTTGTCCAGCAACCAGCTAGAAAAAAAATTAGCTTGCTGTCCTTGTTGGAGCTAGGAGTGGATTTTTTCTTTGACCAATGTTCCTGTATGGCTGAATTGTTAGAAATAGAAATTAGTCCGCAGGTTTACATGGAGGGTTCATTATTGATTATCCCAATGAATAATCATACTGTAACATCACGTTATAGTATAGATCCTTATTCTCAAATTCGCTCTTATATAACAACAAACTTTAGGAATGCACTAAAAAATATTAGTCAAGGTGATTATTCAGAAAATATCAAAAATGAAATTTTGTTTGCCATTGATTTTATAGAACACCTGCTCCAAAATGAGGGTAACACTCAGCAAATAAGCGATTCTAGTAATTTTAGCGATCAGTACTTAGCTATTCCCCTACATTTTTTGTTAAAGGATGAAATTCTTCAATCCTCATTCATAGGAGATGCAAATTCTCCTATGAGTTCTGATTTTCGTATTTTACTAGAGCGTTATATTAAAGCTTTATACCCTGCTAATGATTTTCTTCCTATTGGTAATGGCTACCCTGATTTTCCTTGGGTAATTTTTAAAAGTTACGATTTGGCACAAATTCGTCGGAGTTTGTTTAAAGCAAATTACTTTCTTAACTCTCGCTCTCTAAATATTCTCAATTTAATTTTGTCAGCAAATAATTGAATTGTTCATACAAAAATTTCTACTACTTAATAGCCAAAAATTAATTTCTAGACTATTTTTATCCACTTTATCCTAGCTATAACCCTATTTTATAACAAGTTTATCAGCGTTTGTAATTACCCAAATATCCTGGCTACTATAAAAATCTCCACGTTGCTCTAATGTAAAATTACCCAGCAACAGTCCCAGCCAAACCTCTACCAAAGGCATTTTTAATCCACCTTGGAGTTGAGTTAAAGAAATCTCACCTTTAATATGTGCAAGGTAGTTAGCGATCGCACTAAGCCATTTTTCCACATGTTCATCACCCGCCAGCTTGTGGACATCTTCTAAACTCGTCACCTCATCGAGCATTACCAAAACATTCGCTTTTTCAACAGGTGCTGCTACAGAATCACCCTCCTGGTTAGGATATGAAAATTGGTGTGGGCCGTGTGGTTTAAAGGTTTGTGGTGTTTCCGGTTCAATCAAATCATCTAAATCTAGGTGCATTGTTGTCCGCACTAGACCAGCAAAGAGATCGGCGCTAACAATTGGCCCCAAAAGACTATTGCGATCGTGGGTATCTTGCAACAGCACTTCGGCACGAGACTTAAGAATATCCGCAATTTGATTGAAAGCAAGCGCTGCGGTTAATAACTGTGCCTCCAAGGGTAAATTTTCTAGCTCGGCATCCAAACAATCCCACATAGCATCAAGGGAAGAAGTTGGTGGAGATTCAGACAACTCATCCAGCACATCCCAAATTGTTAATTGGCGGTATGTGGTCATCTCTAGGATTCTGGATTTAACGGGCAGGGTCGCACTGGGCAATGAGATGGACTAATCTCGAACATATCTTTTTGACACAAATTTAGAAATCTTCTAAATCAACTTTATCGTCAATGAGATGGACTAATCTCCATTGGTGTCAAGTTAAGAAAAATAGATGGCTGTCAAGAGTGGGCAAATCAATGGTAAAAGTCAATTAACACAGGGGTGTTGAAAAGCCATGAGTAAACCACGGAAAAAGCAAGGGAATCCAGATTTTCGCCATCGAGTCAGCGTACCTGCCCCAGCCAGCCAAGAGATAGAATCACGCCTGTTTGAACTAGTCAGCCCAGGAACCTACAGCTAACCTCAAAGAGGTAAAAGACAAAGAACGGAGCTTGCGTTCACGAGTACTGACCTTGCCAGTAATGGCAGCAATAGTATTGAGTATAGTGTATCGACAAATACAGCATCTCACAGATGTATTGCGATCGCTAGAAATAGAGGGATTAATGTGGGTGAAAGCAACAAAAGTGAGTAAGCAAGCGTTGTCACAAAGACTCAATAGTTTGCCGGCTACACTATTTGCAAAATTATTCGAGCAAGTGATAGAGCGTCTGGCAGTGAAAAGGAGCGTAAGAGAATTAGCCCCAGCTTGGTCATCAGTAGCACAAAGATTTACCGCTATCTGGATTGGAGATGCCTCAACACTCGAAGCGATGAAAAAACACTTCGGACAACTGCAAGAAAAAACAGGTACGGTGTTGGCAGGAAAAATACTGATGGTTGTAGAAGCTTTCACTCACACTCCAGTAGCAATTTGGTATGATGCTGATGCCAAAATGAATGAGACTCGTTGGTGGCAAGCACTGTTAGAACGTTTACCTGATGGTGGCTTACTGATAGTAGACATGGGATTTTATGGCTTCGAGTGGTTTGATTCTCTTACCGCAGCTGGCAAGTATGTACTCACACGCCAGAAGAATTTGGTGACATATCGGGTAACACGTGTACTTGTCTCTTGGCTCTCACTACAAAGATGAAATTATTCACATGGGATTGAATCACACTCACCCTTGCCACCATCCCATGCGCCTAGTATCAGTATTGTGGGGTAAGACTTGGTATCATTATTTAACTAATGTTCTTGACCCACAACAGCTTTCGGCAAAAGAAGTTTGTGATTTATACCGACGACGTTGGCGGATTGAGGACGCATTTTTATTGACTAAGCGATTGTTGGGCTTGTCCTATCTGTGGGTTGGTGGTACTAACGGTGTACAAATGCAAATATACGCTACTTGGATTTTCTACGCTGTTCTGAATGACTTGTGTGCTGATGTAGCGATCGCTTTACAGCAGCCGTTAGAGCGTATTTCCGTAGAAATGGTGTTTCGCAGTTTATATTTTTTCCATCGCGCACGATCGCACAATTCACAACTACAACTGATTCCTTGGCTAGTTGAGCATCAACGTTCTATGGGTCTTGTGAAAGCTGTTCGTCAGCGACACCGACGCAACGCCGCCAGGTCGCTTGACATTTGGGCTTCTGCCTTAACTTGACACCAATGACCTCCAAGGATGAAGCTGTGGTGACTTAGGAGATGATAAAGCGGTATTGCCTATGGGATTGAACGGGTGAGTTGAAGTACGATGCTGTGTTGCCTTTGTTTATCTAGCGTAGTTACGTCTCCTCTGCTGATGCTGATTAAGTTTTTGAATATCTAAAGCTTCTCGGTAGCATGGATGAATCTCCCAAATTACGTTGAAGTCTTGATTTGTTCTGCTTGAGAGAAAATCGGGCATATCAGAAAAGAAATAATGTTCATATCCCTGATCTTCCTTTTCTGCTCTGGCAACAATAAAGCCTAGCCTAAACAAGAAGTGTGCGATATCTAGAGATGATTTTACTGATTTACCTTCTATAACTGGTGAAAGATGATTTGTTATGTGATTAGTTACCCATGTAATTAGTTCATCTCGTGTCATTCGACGCTCTGCACCTCTAAAGCTATTTATTAACTCTTCTACATTGCGACACTGATGCTTATGTTCTGCAATCAGGTCACTAATACGTTTCCTGCCATATTCTCCCCAGATAGCATCTATGTGCTGTTTAGCAATTAATCCTTGTTTTTCTCTAATAGCTTCTTCCTGTGCAAGCTTACATAGTTGAATAGCCCAGCGAGGTCTATGGTAAGAGAGAGTATAAATTATTTGATACATGGGTCTTTCACTTTCACCCCATAATGTTCGTGCTTGAAAGATTTGGTTCACGTAATGTTCTTCAATCTCAATTTCTGTTGTGTATGTAGGTAAAGGAGAAATTTCGATTTTTAAACAATCCACCTGATACTTAATCCGCTTAAATAGAAGGGTTCGGAAGTCAGCTTGGCTCCAAGTGATGTCATGTACATACTGCTCAAATTTGTCAAGTGACTCATCATACCTCCGTATCAAAGGCCACACATCTGTCCGCATGGTTATTCTGAAGTTTATGCCAGTAACTTTAGCAGCAAGATAACGACACGCTGAAAAGAAAGTACTTAGCTCTAAATTTTCACGATCAGTACGCTGATAGGTAGCATCAAGATCGTCAACTAAAAACCATACTTTTTTCCCTGCAAAACGTTTTAGAAGCTCTATTTCGTTAGTTGCATGTAGTTTTTCAGTACTTGCTTGTTGTGGGATTAGTTTTCTTAGTCTATCGGTAAGTGCAGACACAAGATTACGGCTTTTGAAACCATCCAACTCTGCACTTTCCACTAAAGTAATTGCATCATCTCCAAATGCTAGATTTAACTCTGCACCAATATAGCGATTTACAAGAGCGCAAATACGTACCATCCAGTCTTGGATATAATCATTTGGCAATTTAAGTTCAGATGAGAGTTTAAAATTTGAACGAACTAAATCGCTTCCTTTACAACTGATGACAAGTACATTATCTCCATGCTCCTCTTTAATTTTGGCTTCGATCCACCTTATTAAAGCAGATTTTCCAACTCCTTTTTTAGCGGTAGCTAACAGAATATTTCTCGTAGGGCTGAGGAATTTATGAAAGGATGACTGTTCAACAAAGAAATTTAAAATTTCGGATTCCTGTACATCATCTCCAGCTTCATTCCCAAAATCCATCCGAGTAAGAAGCTGATGCGGATTAATAATCATATATTGAAGGGAATTAATTTTATATTGTAATTAATAGCACTTCCACTTTAGCTGACGCTTGAATAGTCGTCCAGTGTCAGGAATTTAGAAAATTGTCTATTGTCATCAGTCAGGGTATACTGTGAAGTACGTAAGCGTACCCTGTGGTAAACATAGCTTGAAGTGCAGATACTACCAAGTTACTCTCAATGGAGAAGACTTAGGTATGTGGTCAGAGTTGGGTGTGCTTGGTGTATTGTCCGGGTTGCAGGAGAAGTTTCACCGTGAGCGCCTAATTCCGTCAGTGGCTATGGCTGCAAAAACAAAGGTTAAGAATAATCAGCAAGATATCAAGATGTCTTCGTGGGTTTTGGTTAGGGATACTCAATCGGAAGTTTCAGCTCCAGTGGGACAGCTAGCAACAGAAAAGTTAAAGCCATCCCGTGCAGAAACACGTATTGTTGAGCAGATGAGTCTGCTTTGACTATTCTTGCGTCAAGGACTGATGAGACAAGTAAGATACTGCCCTGAAAGCAGTTGTTCCGCAGTACCTGTCAGGCTACGTGACTAAATGCCGTATCAAATAACTTAGACTTCAATTGATACAGCCAAAACAAGCTTTTTCTCCGTTTTTTGATGAGAAGAGCGATTTATTTTATTTCTGTAACTATTTTATAGCAAGCTTTTCAAGCTTTACGTGGCGGCAAAATGTGTTTTGGCTACTTTTACCCCTATAGTATAATTTTATAATACGGCTTTTACCGAATCAAATTTACGAATATAATTCTAGAAATTCAGTATGTCTAATGTTATCGGTGAATTTATTGGTGGTAAGTATGATATCCAAGCTAAACTTGGACAAGGTGGTAGTGGGGTAGTCTATTTAGCAAAAAAATTAGGTACTAATGAGCGTTATGCTATTAAAACTATTTCCACTGAAGAAGAGAACGCAATTAAACTTTTAGAAAGAGAAACTGAGACTTTAAAACGTTTTAATCATCCTAATATCGTTAAATTTATTGAACAAGGTTATGAAAATCGTCATAAGCTTGTTTATTTAGTATTAGAATATTTAGATGGTCAAGATATTAAAACTTATTTTGATAGTGGGATTGATTTAAGAACTAAATTAAATCTATTTTCACAAATTATTGATGCAATTAGTCATGCCCATTCTAAAAATATAATTCATAGAGATATTAAGCCAGACAATATCAAAATTGTAAAAACTGATGAACAACCTCAAGCAAAGGTTTTAGATTTTGGTATAGCTATTATTACTACTACTATTCTAACAAATACAATTAGAAGCTATCATACGCCTCTATTTTCTGCTCCTGAGCAAATTAATTTAGAAAAAGTTTCTAGAGATTCTGATGTTTATTCTTTAGGAATGACATTTTTATACTTATTATCAACTCCAGAAGCGAGAATTACTTTTCAAGATGAAAGAGATAAAACTATACTTTATCAATCTACTTACACAACTTTAAGTGCTTGTGGTAATTTTAACACTTTAATAGAAAATTTAAAAAACGCGACAGATAAAAATCGTGACAATCGTCCTAAGCTGGATGAAATTAGAAAAATTATTGCTAATGTTCAGGAAGAAATAAAACAATCGATTACTATTGTTTTTAATATAACTCGTAAAGTAGAACAAGAAATTAATGATAAATATAACTTTCAAAATAACCTTTTAGAAATCAAAAAGCATATTGAGTCTTTATTCCACGAAAACTCCAATATCTTACATCTCAAAAAAAGTCCAGATAAACATCAACATGATGAAAATAGACTAACAATTGATATTGGTTTAGAGAGTTTATCTAAATTCTATCGTGGGTTTATTAATCTAGATAATCATAATTCTACCCAAATAACAGTATTACATGAAATTTCTTTACCTCCTAATATACAAGAACAAATATTTGAGAATGGATTACCTATCAAAGCTAATCCCATAATTGAGGTAGGTTCTGGATTAAAAAGAAAAGTAGATTTATCTGAATTAATTAAACAAGTTTTACAAAAAGATCAGCAGGTTAAAAATCAAATAAAAAATAATAAAGATTTAGCGGCAACATTTGAACAATGGCAATCACTAATTGATATTGAAAAACAAATAATTAGTGATAAAAAATCTGTATTTGAATACAGAGAAAAATATTATGATAAACAAAGACAAATTTTGATTTTATCATTAGTAAAGCCTATTTCAATTGAAGAATTTGATAAGATAACTTCTCCTCCAGTACCCTTTACTATATCTATTAGAAAAAGCTTACGTTCTGGTAGACAAAAAGAAATGCAATGGGAGATAGGAGATATTATTGATGGTGATAAATCTAGTAATGGAGAAGTAGTTGAAAAGTTACATATTAGTATTAGTGACTTTTTAAATCCTGAAATTATAGAATCTATTTTAGATAAAGGAAAAATTGAAACAAATAAAAGACAGCAAGAATCTGAAATTGAAAAACGACATAAGGCTTTAAGAGAAATTAGATATGGAGACTGTGAAAATGCAGCCTTATCTCGGGTAATAGCAGAACCATCTAATGTGAAACCAATAGAAGCAAGTTTAATTCATAAATTTTTTAATCAAAAATTAGATGAATCACAGCAAAAAGCAGTCTGTAAAGCTTTAGCTACTGAAGATATTTTTCTAATTCAAGGCCCACCAGGTACAGGTAAAACTTCTGTAATTACAGAAATTATTTTACAGATTTTAAATCAATATCCTAATGATAAAATTTTGATTTCTTCCCAGTCTAATGTAGCAGTTGATAATGTTTTAACAAGAATTTCTCGTGTTGAAGATAAGGAAATTAAATGTATTAGAATTGGTAGAGAAGAAAAGATAGAAGAAGATGCTAGACAGTTTGAGGTAGAAAAAGCTATTATCAAATGGCAAGATTCTCTACGTTATAAGTCTTTAATTTATTGGAAACAGTACCAAGAACAAAATGAGCTACTTCTATCAGGAGTAAAAAAAATTGCTCAATTGGAAGATATAAAAACGAAAAATAAAGAATTACAAATATTGGCTAACAAATTAACACAAATAATTTCTAGATTTAATTCAGAGTTAATTATATATAAAGACAATTTAGCATCTATTGATTTTTCTGATACTGCTATAGAATTGATTTCTGAAAAGTTAGAATTGGAGCAAAAAATATTAAAATTACTAGAAATATATACTACAAAATTTGGAATAGAATATCCTGATAATAAAAATCTGTCAGATTGGATTAATGAAGAATATAAAGTATTACAAGGTATTTTAGGCGATAATCAAGAAAATTACGAAAAGCTTATTAAACTACAAAGGCTGAATGAAGAATGGAATGAAAAACTTATAAGAAAACAAAAAAGTTTAGAATCTATATTTATAGATGAAATAAATGTTGTTGGTGCAACTTGTTTAGGAGTAGCAAGATTTAAAGATAGAAACTTTGATTGGGTAATTGTTGATGAAGCTGGTAGATCAACTGCTCCTGAAACTTTTGTACCCATGTCCAAAGGAAAAAGAATTATTTTAGTTGGTGATCATAAACAATTACCTCCTATTATTGATCAAGAATTACAGGAACGAGCTTTAAGTGAAAAAGATATTCAAAAAATTATCCTAGAAAGGAGTTTATTTGAATATCTTTATGAACAACTTCCTAAAACTAATAAAATAACTTTGAATAATCAATATAGAATGCACCCTCATATTGGTAATCTTGTTAGTATATTATTCTATGATAATCAGGTGGCAAGCAATCTTGTAAACCCTGAAGAGAAACAGCATTATGTAACAATCTTTGATAAAAATATTTATTGGATATCCACTAGCGATGCAGGGGAAAAATCTCAAGAAAGAGAAAATGGAAAAAGTCGTATAAATCATTATGAAGCCAGAGTTATTAAGGGAATTTTAGCTAAAATTCAAGAAAATTGCGAATCAAATCAGTTACAAAAAGAAGTCGGTGTTATTTCAGCTTATCGTTCACAAATTAGTATTTTAGAATCTGCGATTGCTCCTAATGATAAGCAATTATGGAAAAATTTACATATCATTATTCGTACAGTAGATGCTTTTCAGGGAGGTGAATGTGATATTATTATTTATGATTTAGTCAGAAACAATAAACATAATAAATTGGGTTTTACATCTGATGACCGCAGATTAAATGTTGCTTTATCTCGTGCTAAACAGTTATTAATTATAGTGGGTAATGATAATATGGCTTATCAGGGGAGAACTCCTAACAATATTTCTAATCCTTTTAAACCATTAATAGAATATATTGATAGCAGTAGTTCTTCCTGTTCACGATTAAAATCTAATGATTTTATTTAGTTAATAACGATAATAATGAGGTGATTTTATGGTTAGTCAAATCAAGGATTTTGAAAATAAAATTCGCAAATATCACTCACATCCTGAAGCCATAGTAATTGATTGTAAACCTATCGGTTATCCATTTTATGTTTTAACTCTTGATTTAACTTATTTAGACAGTAGAGATTTAGAACTATTGGAAGAATATGTAATGAAATGTATTGCTAATGGTTTGAATAAACTAGAAGAAATTTTTGGTTTCTTAGGAATGGATAACCATATTATCGAAAAAGTATTATCAAAATTAATCTCCAATGATTTAATTATCAGAGAACACGGTTTTAATCTTACACAAAATGGAGTAGATGCTTTACAAAAGCAAACTGTTTTAGCCCCTATTTCAGATACCAAAACTTTCTATTTAGATGCTTTAAATGGAAAGTTGATAGATAAATTTCATTTGAGTAAATTTGATACTAAAAAGTATCAAAACAGTTGTATAGAGAAAATAATAAAAAGGCCGAGAAAAGATAATATAGAAGATATTATTGACCATTATCAAGATATTGAAAAATTATTACAACCTCCAGGTTATAATATTATTGAATTGATCCAAGTTAATAAAATAGAAAAAGTATATCCTGAATGGCATGAAGTATTATTGGTTTTGTATAAAAGTAATGCGAATGATACTGAATTAGAATATGAAATTTTTTCTAGAGATTCTATTCAGAAAGATTATAGAGAAACTATAGAAAAATTATATGGTGAAGGTAAAAAAATACTTGATCCTATTTTTCAGGATATGAAACAAGATAATACTTCTAATCAATCTTTTACTAAAATTGTTAGTAGTATTAACGATGAGGATATTAAAAATGTAGAACAAATCAGTGCAAGAATTAGTTCACTTAATGATCCTGATTATTTCATAGACATTACAAATAACTCGGTCAAAGAAGAAAAGCAAAAACTTAAGGCACAACTAGAACAAATAAAAACTCAAAGTAGAATATCGGAAGTAATTCATACTTGTGATATTCGAGAATATCTATTTAAGGCTTTGAAACAGGCAAACAATAGAGTAATGATAGTTTCTCCCTGGATCAAAAGTAATGTGGTAAATCAAGAATTTTTATCAATTTTAGAGGAGACATTGAAACGAAAAGTCCAAGTTAATATCATATACGGGTATAAGGAAACTCCGGGGAGTATGAAAAATGATACTTGGTCAATTAATAAATTAGAGAATTTAATGTACAATTATAAGAATTTGAATTTTCAAAAAACCACCAATAGTCATCGTAAGCAAGTAGTTTGTGATGATAAGTTTGCAATAGTAACCAGCTTTAATTTTTTATCATTTAGAGCAGATCCTAATTTAACTTATAGAGATGAATTAGGAGTAATTTTAAGGGATAAACAAACGATTGAAGATTTATTTAACAGTGGTATTAGTTTGGTCAAAGTTTAATTTTTATAGGCGTTGCACAAATACGGGATGAATTAGCTACATACAAGTATTTCTCTATAATTCAAATAACGGGACTTAAACATTTTTGAGGCAGAAATAAGCCTCAAATCCATATAAGGGTAAAAGTAGGCAAAAAGGAAAGTTTGCGCTTAAGAATGATGACTATCGTGAAGTACATTCTTTGCGATTAACAGATGATATTTGGAAGGCTCTTGGTATTGGTATTGAGCCGAGATACGGATACCGTTGGCGAAATATTGCTTAACAAAAAAACGGCGGCTTTACCGTGTATTACATGAAAAGGAGAATCACACCTCTCCGTGTATTACACGAGAATAAAAAAATTAAGTTAGCTGCCTCAATAATCAATAAACTAGAAGAAATACCTGTGGAGGCAGTATATGTGTTTACATCCTGAAGAAATTCCTCCTATTCCCAATGAAACGGTGCGTGTAGCCAAGGCCGCATTTCCAAAAGGTAATTTATATATGCGACTGCGTGATGAACTTGGAGTCTTTTATCAGGATGAAGATTTCGCATCACTGTATCCACAACGGGGTCAGCCAGCGCAAGCACCTTGGAGGTTGGCGATGATCCTGGTAATGCAATATCCTACTTTCGTAATAGTCACTAAAATTCAGTATTCATACTGATGTAAACTTTAATTTCTAATAGTACTTTTGTACTGAAAAGTCTTTTAGTTTTTCAAAGTAAACTAACCAGAATTAAAAATGCTACAGCTATTTGAAAATAGAAAGTTACGCAAGAAAGATGCTAGATAACCAACATTACATCTTTCAGATATAACTCATGAGGGGTGAAAAAGATATATGGCAAATGTACAATACCAAATGATTAATTTTCATGAAGCAATCAAACTTAAGCGCTTCGATGAGAATGAAGTGCTTCGTGAAAAACGCGATCGCATTCTCGCTCGTCTGGACTCTGGACTGATAAAAATCTTTGAGATCGAAGGTTTGAAACCACCAAAGTACGAAATTTTTGACCAGGGTAGTTACGCAATGGGTACTGGTACTAAACCAGTTGATGGGCATTACGACATTGATACAGGGATACGATTTAAAATTTGCTACTTAGACTATCCCGACCCAGTGAAAGTGAAGACATGGGTATATCTTGCTTTAAATGGACATACCCAACGAGTTGAAATTCGCCGCCCATGTGTCACAGTATTTTACCAACAAGAAGGCGAACCCATTTACCACGTTGATTTAGCAGTTTACTCGGATCAAGACTGTAACCCAGATGGCAAAATGTATCTAGCCAAGGGGAAGTTAAATTCCGCTATAGAACATAGATTTTGGCAAGAATCTGATCCCCAAACTTTTATACATCTGATCAAAAATCACTTTCTAGACAGAGAAGATGATAAACAATTTCGCCGCATTATTCGTTACCTCAAACGCTGGAAGGATGTGAAATTCTCTAGCGACGGAAACGCAGCGCCGATTGGAATTGGCATTACTGTTGCAGCTTACCACTGGTTCAACCCAGTTTACACTCGTGACTCGTTTACAAATATAAAAAACTACAACGATTTAGAAGCCTTGCGATGCTTTGTCAACGCTATGCTTGCTAAGTTCCAAAATGTATACTTTAACAGCAACATAGTTCAACGGTTGATAGTGGAGTTACCTGTCTCTCCCCATAACGACCTGTTTGAGAAAATGACTGATAATCAAATGGCAGATTTTCAGGAGAAATTAGAAATTCTACTAGAAGCCATTGGGGAAGCTCAACAAAAAGCAGACCCTGTAGAAGCTTGCAAAATCCTTCAAAAACAATTTGGAGATGACTTTCCCATACCCAGTCGAGAAGACACGGCACAAAAACGACCACCAGCCATTATTTCCTCTAGCGCTTCAGCTTAAATGCTGGATATAGAAACACAACTTAACATCGTTGCATCTCTAACACAGGAACAATATCTTCATGATCTACGTATATTACCTGAAAATGATCTGAATAGTTTCAAAACCCACGGTGTTATATGGGCAATTGAAGGACAGGTAGCTATTGCGGGTAAAAACGTAGCGTTGTGTATTGGAGTTGATTGTAACTTTCCTCTTTGCCTACCAAAAGTATTTCTGCGTCCATCAGATGCTCTTGGCTTCATTCCACATGTGGAGGAAGATGGCAACATTTGCTATTTAGATTCCGAGGGACTGCTGCTAAATTCAGAAGACCCTATTGGCATTATTTTTGAAGCGATCGCTAAAGCTGTTGATGTTCTACAAGCAGGTGTCAAAGGTTCTAATAAACTAGATTTTATGAACGAGTTCGGTGCATATTGGCAACGAATTAGTTCCAAGACTTTGTTTGCATTTTTGCCAATAGACAATGTATTACGCAAAATATTTGTTTATACGGATAACAAAGGCACAGAATTAACCGCAGACAACATTAGTACCATAAAGGCATATTTAAATACTGACAGTCAAGAACTCGATTTATTGTCAAGACGTACTGCTTTATACATTCCGCTTAAAGACGGTGCATTTGTACTTCCACCCGAACCCAATAACCCCTGGAGTAGTCAAGACGTAAAATTGATTGTCCACAAGAACTTGTCTGAAGAAAATCGTCGCTTATTAAGACATTGGGGGAGAAAGTGGAAATCGGAAGAGCTGGTTATTTTAAGTTTACCCCGTCCGCGTGGTGGAATGACCCTTATAGGTCTTTTATTTTCTGGTGTTGCTGGTGGTCATCCACTTTTATCTGGAAGAGTAAAAAATTTGCCAATACCAATTAATATTCAACGCTATGACCTTGACTACTTGCTTCAAAGAGGTGGCAGTTATACTAAATTCGGTAACTTCCGAGTTCTCCTTGTTGGATGCGGTGCGGTTGGCGGTTATATAGCCCTTGCACTAGCACAGGCAGGCATTATGCACTTGACACTGGTAGACCCTGACATTCTTAAACCAGAAAATATATATCGACACGTTTTAGGTAAGACAGCACTCTTTCAACCTAAAGTTACAGCCCTTAAAGAAGAAATCGAAAGCAAGTATCCTTATTTGTTAGTCACAACACACCAACAATACATTGAGCAAGCCATTAAAGATAGACTGATTGATTTGTCCTATTTTGATTTAGCAATTTTTGCTACAGGTGATCCCACAAGAGAACTATATATTAACCATTTATTGCATTTTACTCAATCTAAAAGTCCTATCACAGTGTTTACTTGGCTAGAACCATTAGGAATTGGGGGACACTCTTTGCTTACCCGCCCTGATAAACCAGGTTGCTTACAATGCCTTTTTACCTCAGCCACCGCAATTAACACCCCACTCTACAATAAATCGGCATTTGCTGCCTACGGCCAATCTTTTGCTAAAGATGACTTGGGCTGCGGTAGTTCATATATACCATATAGTTTTTTAGACGCGCAAAAAACAGCTGAATCTGCTGTTAGACTTGCACTCGATGCTTTAACAGAGCGTGAGCGAGGTAGTCCCATATTATCTTGGAAAGGAACTGATGATAATTTTGTAGCTGCGGGTTTTAAAGTATCTCCACGTTACTTGTTGACTCCTGACCAATTACAGGCAAGCAGGTACGACTATATTAATTTGCAATGTCCGGTCTGTGGTGGACAACAAGCATGAAGTCACTAATCTTTAGAAAGTCAGACGAAAGCAAGCTTGAAATCAGCAGCCATGCTTTGTTACGTATGCTGGCGTTTGTTCAAGATGATCGACACAAACCTGAAGCAGGGGGAATCTTAATAGGGCGTTACATTCGTAACAGTCAAGATATTGTTATTGATGAAATAACAGTTCCAATGGCGGGCGATCGCTGGCAACGATTTTATTTCTGGCGTAGTCGCCAATCTCACCAGCAAATCCTCGATCAATCTTGGCTAGAAAGTGGGGGTACAAGTACTTATATAGGAGAATGGCACACTCATCCTGAGAATATTCCTATACCTTCGGATACTGACATTAAAAATTGGCAGGCTCGCCTTAAAAAAGATATTTTTAGCGGAGATACTTTGTTTTTTATTATTATTGGCATAAAAGTTTTACGAGTTTGGGAGGGTAATAAAAAAACTTTTATTTTTGAATTACTTAATGAAAGTACATCAAATGACAGCAGTTAAAACAAAGCTAATTACTTGACAATCTGCTTTGAATAAATAGTAAATTAAGTGAATGTAATATTGTAAATACTTGTATAACAACGCAAAAAATCAGGATTTTCCAAAACTGTAAATTATGGTTAGAAAAAGTATCCCAGAAGCTGTCAAATTACAACTTTGGGTAAAGTCAGCAGGACGTTGCGAGTTCAAAGGGTGTAATACACCTGTTTGGTATAATGGATTAACTTTAAGTGAAGGAAACTTTGCAGAAGTTGCACATATTATTGGTTCAAGTGAAACTGGGCCAAGAGGAACAGACCAGTCAGAAGATTTACAAATAGATTTTTCTAATTTAATGCTTCTGTGCCAACGATGCCATATAGAAATAGATCGTCATCAAAGAAAATATCCAACTGAATTATTACGTCGTTGGAAGCAAGAACACGAAGATAGAATAGAGATCCAAACGAGTTATCCAGAGGATATACATAAATCTACAGTATTATTGTTCTCTGTAAATATTGGTGACAGGATTGTTCCTATAAATACTGAAGTGATAAGAAATGCAATGTTCCCGAAGTTTCCAACAGACTTAAAAGGAATAAAGATAGAAGAAAGCCATTTTGATAGGTTAGGAACGCCTGAACAATGGCAAACATTTGCTGACAACAAAATTAAGCGTAGAATTTTAAGAGATTTAGAGGAAGGCATTGATGATGTGAAGATTAAACATTTTTCCATATTTGGAATATCACCTATGCCTTTACTCATGTATTTAGGTAAGTGTATAGGTGATACTGTTCCGGCAGACATTTATCAATCGCACAGGAATATTGAGGATACGAGTAAAACTTGGTCTTGGCAAGAAGATTCAAGTGTTGAGTTACCTTATTTAGTTTCTTGCGAACAAGATGGGAAAGGCGAAGTTGTCTTACTGAAATTAGCCATTAGTGATACCATTGAGTATGATAAATATGAAAATTTAGTTTCTGATAATTGCAGTATCTATCAAATTACTGTATCTGAAGCATCACCACACTTTTTAAAATTAAAAAGACAACTTGAAATTTTTAGTTACGAATACCGTAAATTACTTAATCAAATACAAGCAAAACACGGAAAGAACTGCAAAATACTCATTTTGCCCGCAGTTCCCGTCTCAATAGCAGTAGAGTGTGGGAGAGTGATCTTACCGACAAAAGATCCTGAAATTTATGCTTGTGAATATTATAGGGAGAAAGGAGGATTTCAAAGAGTATTAAAAATAAACTGAAAGCAATAATTTTATACCCAAATATTGTACAGTAAAAATTTATTTGGTTTGAAAAACTAAGTTAGTTACAAGCTAGATATATACTAGCCCATGTATCGAGAGAGTCAGCCGATGTAGAACAGGTTACTATCGCTTGCAGAAGCCGCTTTTACATTCAAGTACCACACCAGTTGGCTGGGGGTAAAAGAGAAGATGCTATTGAGCAAGCACTAACTAATTGGAAACGCGATTGCGCTTGGCAGGATATTCAGAACTTCATCAAAATCAAAGTTTATGCCCGTAAGTTGGGTCTTTAGTTACCACCTGTTAGGCTTTCAGAGCAAAAGCGAGTTTGGGGAACCTGCGGAAAAGATGGAGTGATTCGCATCAATTGGCAGTTAATTGATGCGCCTTTGTCAGTCTTGGAGTACGTAGTAGCCTATGAGATTGTTCACTTGCTGCACCGCAATTATGGTAATGGTTTTTGGGAAGCTCTCTCATGCGTCATGCCGGACTGGAGGGTGCGGAAGGGTTAAAACTGGAATCTTGGGAAGTATGAATGTGAGTGAGGCTGGAGCGATCGCTTGTATGACGATCAGTCAGGGTGCAAGGGACAAGGACGCACTGGACAATGTGTTGGTGCAATCTCGAACAGCTCCTTATATTGATATAGTGAAACACTGTATTGTTTTGCAAAAGCCTGCAACACCTGATCTGTATAGGCGCGTATTTTACCAGCCGTTAACCCAAAGCAGTGAATTGGTTCTAAGCGGCAAACAGGTTTTTGCCCCAGCCAGAGTTCTGCCGACATAGCGTGCAATGGCTTATCCCCTGGTTCTTTATACAAATACAGCACTGCAAAATATGTTGCTGGTGGTTCGACTGCGATCGCATCAATTTCTGCTGAATTATTCTGGGAGCGGTGGCGATAGAATGAGCGGCGATTGTGGCAGACTTTTGAATTCCAACACCCGTCCCCTGCTGTTCCATGTAAAACTTTGGCTTGAGTTGTTGGTAGTTTAGAACATAGCTGACATTTGGGATCAAGTGGCTTGGGCATACCTTACTCCGCTTCTTCGCCAATCGCACGATAGTAAGCAGCGATCGCCGCCTCTTGTTCACTCCGTAAAGTATACCGCCGAAACGCTTTCTCGCTTTGATGTCCTGTTAATTTTCGTGCATGGCTGGGGTCAACTCCCAATAGCAATAAGTCAGTGGCGTAGGTGTGACGAAAGGAGTGAGGGTGCAAATCCTCAATGTGAGCTATTTCACCGATTTTTTCCACAGCGAAGTAAATGCCGTGATAACTCAAGCGTTCACCTTTGTATGAAGCATGGTGTGAAATCATCAGTGGGCTAAGGCTGTTTAACACCTCACTCCTTTCTTCTCGCGATCGCAAATACTCTGCTAAAACTTCCCGACTCTCTTTTCGCAGTGGAACTAAGCGTGGTTCATTGGTTTTGGTGTCTGGTAAAAATAGCAGCTTGCCATCAAATGAGCCAACATTTAGCTGTACAACTTCCCCTGCCCGGAGTCCATGACTGAGAATGTGAAGGAGTGCTGTATCGCGTTGCTTTGTTTCTCCCAATAACTCTAACGCTGACCAAACCTGTTCCATCTGTTCTGGGGTTAAACTCTGGGCTGGTGGTAGTGGCACTTTTTCCAGTTTTATCCCCAGTGTAGGATTAGTAGCAATAATTTCAGGATACGTGTAACACATCCATTTGAAAAAGCTTTTGAGTGCCGCAATTCCCGCATTGATGCTGCTTTTTGAAAGCGGTTTACCTGCATCAGTCCGTATTTCATCACGGAGATATTCTTTATATAGCGCAAGGTGACGTGGACGCAGTTCATGATAATGTAGCTCACTCCAAGCCAAAAACCTTTTGAGTTCGCGTTCGTAGAGTTTGCGGCTGTTGGGTGCGAGATTGTTGCTGCGTAAAAATTCCAGAACTTTTACCCACCGAATATCGGTTGGTGGTCTTCTAGTTTCTCCTGGCTGTGTGAAATGTAGAGCTTCACGATCAAGGGGAATGAGTTTGATCTCAGGTAAAGAATCTGCGCTGTAGTTCATCCAGTTCTGTGTAAATTATTAGGTTTAAGTATTAAAAATAACTCTATGTTCAGTTGAGATTACTCATCTGGTGGGGAGGTAGTCATGACTTCTATGACGGTACGATCATGACCGAAGCGTGCCTGCTCCCATGTAGAATAACGCTGCATTCTCCCGTGATGAGGCCCGCCTAAAACCATCGTTTCAAAGAGCAACGGGGGATCTCCAAAAGTGAGATCAAATCCCGAAAAATTAGTTGATACTTTGGCCTCCCCAACTATAGTTTCGGCAACTAGATGTTGTCCTGAATCTTGTACTGAGTGTAAATAATCTTGCCACTCTGACAATGAATTAACAGCAACGGGTGTATGTCCTACTAATTTGTAATAAAGCATGATTAACAATTTGTGGCTATCACAACAAAAAATTACCCGATTTTATCCAAAATAAAGTATTCCTTTTACTACCTCATAGCTCTCTAGTAACTAATACATGCTCAATCGCAATGGTGGCAAAGATTCTGCGTTTTGTATCATGTTTATTCCACAGCGAATCCCGATAATTGACGCATTTTAGGAGTATGAAAACCAATGACAATATCTTGTTTAGGTACACCCATTTCCATCAATTCTAAAGCAATATCTACTTCCGTTGTATTTTGTTGAATCCAAATTTTATTATTTTTGATATCTAGGTGCATTATTGGGCCATAGATCCGTTTTTGATTGTTCCATCCAATGCTAATAATTTGATAATGGTCATACTCTGCGTCAAAAATCTGTTCGACCTCTACATCTCCATAACTAGGCTTATAATCGATATATTTAGTTAATAATTGCCTAACTTTTGTGCGGTATTCATTTAACTTATCCATTGCTCTATTTCCTCAGTTTCAACGTTATAAATAATCAATTTCAGTTTGTTTTCGTTGACTACAGTTTGAATAAAAGGCAAGTTAAAGAAATCATTATAAGTTACCAATGGGATAGCTAAATATAAATTTCTCGAAGGGTCTTCTGCACGTAATGCAGTCCGATAATTAATAAACTGTCCTAGTGCTGTATGAAATTCTGAAATTTTCGATGCACTGACAAAATTTTTAATTTCAACTGCTATTTTTTCTCCAGCTTTTTCGGCAGCAACTAGGAGTTCTGCACCTAAATCAATCTGAACATCAACTCCACCACACCGAATATTTAGTGGATCATCTGTAACTAACCAACCATCTTTTTCCAGTGCAGACCTCACAATATTGTGGAATAAATCACGAGCCATAGTTTTAAGGAAGTCGGAAGTCGGAGGTCGGAGGTCGGAAGTAAGAATGTGTAACTTAGCTGGGGGGTATTGCTTTCGAGTTCACAGTAGTTGTCAATTCTGAGTGCTTATCTCTTGCAACCACTATCTTCCTACTGCGAAGTTTATTGCCATTTAATCTCTCTTTAATTTTGCGTGTAGAAGCAACTCAGTTGAAGTCGGAGGTCGGAAGTCGGAAGTCGGAAGTAGAAAATATTGATGAGGAACTGGCTTTTGAGTTAAATAACTAAGGTTTAGTTGCGCTCTGTAGCATCCAACTTTGAAAATTTATTCTCATTTAATCTATTCTTGATTTTGCGCGTAGAGGCTACAAGTATCTTCACTATCTCATCTGCTTCTTTAAGTAATGACTCAAATTTAGATTTCTCAACGACTTCTGATTCAATTAAAATCTCTAACCAGTATTCAGTTTCGCGTGCTTCTTTCAAAGCAATTTCCATTTTATGCAAAAAATCTTTATCAGACTGAGCCGAACGAGATTCATGCACGTTAGCACCAATGCTCGTACCAGAACGCAACAGTTGCTTTGATAGCGTGCGGCAAACCCCCGGTTTTTCATCAAGAAAGCTACAAGCCTTAATGATTCTAACCGCAAACGCTTTACTCCTGTCAGTAATACTAATGTCTTTATCCATACTTATACTCGCTGTACTTTATCTTTATCTTTCTTTATTCTTACTTCCGACTTCCGACTTCCGACTTCCGACTTCCGACTTCCGACTTCAACCATCATACCCGATCGCTCCTCCCAATACAAAATAAGTAACCCTTATCTTTTATCCGACATTAACTACGATTAATACCATTTGCCTTCACATAGCCTTTTGTTCTAGCTATTAAAATGTCGGTTTGCAGACTAAATGAAAATTGTCGCGGACTATGTGAAAAATTGTCGCAGACTAATTGAAAATGACCTTGTGTAACCCTTATTCCCTCGTACTATATGGCGATCGCTAATTATAAAAGTATTTCTCCAAAGCCTTATACTGTAATGAGTTGCGACCTTTTATCCTCATTTGGCGGAAAATTTCAATTAGTCCGCGAATTTGGTAGGAATTTTTCATCTACTCCGCGATAAATTTTCACTTTGTCTGCGACAAGATAAGTTAGAACCCTGATTACTCCGTTGAGATTTTTTCAATTAGTCTGCGAACCAACAAAAATAAGTTTATTAAGCTAGAACTAATTTGAAATCATGCCGCGTAAGATATGTGGACTTGGCTTTGACTGTGCCTCAATGATGTTGCAACCGGGTATTGACCCTGGAGAATGCTTCAATTATACAACCTGTGGAGCAGCTATTAAATTGACTCCAGATGAGGAAATCGAACTAATTCGCGTGCGGGAGATTGCGTCTTGCCAACGGCAACAGGAGTGGGAACGCAGAGAGGAAACCTTTAGAACCACGCGCCGCGAAGCGGCAATGATGATGCTGATGTCAAGAGGTTGTCCTCAAAGTGCACAATCGCTGGGCGTTGCTGCACAAATGGAAGCGATCGCCGCCTGTGTAGAACAATTGCATCACAACTTAAATAATCTAGAAGGATGCTACATTGCTCCTGGTGGCTGTGAAGTACATCATTATAATGTGAAGCGCCCAAGTGGAGTTTATGGATACAACAAACTCACTGCTCCTGAGCCAATATTTGAACCATCTGAAAAACAGCAGAAAGTGAAAGTTGTTCATTTAAGCCATGATGACGATCCGCGAAACACTGAAGCACGGCTGGGGATTGAGCGCCGAAATCAGTTAACTCGTGTACGAACGCTCTTGGCAACAACTGTGGAACTGTTACAAGAGGCAGCCAATACTCTCACTGAACAGCCTTCTGATGAGGAGCGCTCAGTTTGAAGGTTTAACAAAAGACGCTTCCCCCAAAGTAAGCTCTTCTTCCCAACGTGCTCTCACCCCCAGTCGAGTAACGGCTTTAGTCTTGCAACGACCGGATTAACACAGCCCGATGAGCGATCGCTACTCCAAAATTGAAACTGACATCTATGTCACCTACTGTGGGGCGTAGCCCATCGCCAACGCGGTAAGCGAAGTAGCTGACCACCCTTTTCTATCACTATCACCAAAAGCTGATAAGAAACCATAAATTGAACTTTTTGCTTAATTTATAATCAAAGTCACAACCTCTCACGGATGGATTAGGGTTAACTTAATCGTTAACGTTAATTTTCTTAGCCAATGTCTGAAATTTGCGTTGTTCACCAGCTTGTTTACGCTGTTGATAACGTTTTCTAGCTTGGTTTAATACCTCTTGCAATAATTCCTCATTTTCTGAGCAGACGATAAATGCACCTTCTAGGAAAGTATCTCTAGTAATTTTATTTACATTGCAAAACGTATCTAGTTTGGTATCAATGTCCTGTTCTAACCTGATTGTTCGCCTGATGATCTGCGGTAACTCTAACTGCTCTTCTTGATTAGAAGTGCTTACCTTATCGTTTATTACTTCCTCACTATCTAAATCCGGTTTTGGTTTTTCAGGTAAATGACTAAATTCAGTAATTTGGTCATTTAGTAAGTTATCGTGTTGTACTTTTACAAGTGTTGTATCCCGTGCTGGAACACTTGGACGTGTCTTTTTCTTAAGGCGCTCAAAAACATCAGACATTCTTTTGTAACCTCTCGATAATTTGTTGGAAGGGAGTTTCGAGTTGTTCAAAGCCTAGAGAGGACAAACTTACACCTTTATCTATGGCCTTTTTAAATTGTTCAGATTCTAAAATTGAAGGTAAAACGACTATTTCTTCGGCAATTGTTCGCATTGCACTAATACTCGCCTTACTTTGTGCGACTTGGTTATTACCTACCCATTTATCTCTGAATGGCAAGATGCCAAGCACTATCCCTGAAAAAGCATCAATTTCTTGAAGTTCTTCAACTAAACTTAGAGTTCGGATGAGAGAATTTACACCTTTGGATGATGCTTCTACAGGAATGATGATATGGTCAGCTGCCCCCAACGATGTAAGGCAGATTTGCGATCGCTGAGGTGGTGCATCGATAATGCAGTATTGGAATAGATCTGATACCTCTTTTAAGCGTTTGCTCAGAACAATAGCTCCCATACCGCTCCCAGACAAAAATTCTTGAGCATTATCTAATCCATCATCAGCAGGAATTAACCATAGGTTTTCTCCGATTTCATAAATACCGTCTTCAGTATTGATCTGTTTTTTGAGAACTTCTAGAAGCGTGGGTTGATTCTGCTGAACTTCGTGCCCCAGGTAAAAAGTTAGGTTCGCTTGGGGATCGGCATCAATCATCAGTACACGCTGTCCTGTTTGAGCAAGCATTCTACCCAACAAGATTGCAACAGTTGTTTTTCCCTGGCCACCGGACAAGGATGCACAAGTAAGAATTAACATTTTACTGACTACCAGCAGCATTGTGTAAATTAGTCAATATCATAATGCATAATGTTGTTTTTAAGTTATTTAGTCATTATGTAATTTAGTCATTTACAAATGACTAAATTGTAATTAACGCTATTTAGTCATTACTTTAGCTCTCAAAAAGTCCTACTCTTCGAGAAGATAGATGTAAAGATAGATTTTTGTCCCGTTTAGTTGTTGCTGATTTTAGTCAAGACTGAATTTAGTCATTCAGCAATAACTAAATTGCATAATAGTGCAATCTAGTAAACCAGTTTTATTTTATTCAGAAAATAAAACTTCACAAATGCTCATGGGGGCTTTATAGGGGCTATATGTACCCCAAAAATGATTCAGGACTTCGATGAGTATTTGACACCTGTATAGGGTATATATGGGTGTTTTGTGGGGTATATTTGACTGTTTGACACTTTATACCCCACTTAGCCCCCAAGGGGGTATGATAAGCTCTTGAGGCTGGAGAAAAAAGAGGTAGTTATTTTATTCTTCTCTCCTTTGCTCCCCCATATCTTCTCAACTGATAACTTTTACAAATTGAACCGTATTACCTTTCCCCCAATGTCGAACATTCATACCTTACAAAAAATTTTTCCTGCTGGCTTTGATAACGGTTATGGAAGCCTAAAACTTTTAGTCGATGGCTTTGAAGTAGTTCGTGTCCCCAGCTATATAACCAATGCCGAGATGGAAGATGTACCCGGACGAGTAGTTTTTAACGGCACTGCTTACACAGTCGGAGAATCAGCTTTCCGTACAGGTTATCATTTTGACCGGAACACGGATAACAATGAAAACAAAGTCAATAATGCGTTGTTGACATTATTGGGTGCATTGGCACATCTACCACACCGTAAGGCTTGGCACTTAAAATTAGTCGTCAGCTTACATGATGTAGGTCTGGCTGACGAATTGCAAAAAGTACTAAGTGGGGAATATCAGCCAATACTTGCTGGTAAACAATCAGAGGTGAAAGTAGAAGTGCTGAAAGTTGTCCTAGAGGGGATGGGTGCATTATTTGGGCATCAACTGCCGAAAAAATTAACCATTTTAGACTTTGGCAATGGTACGACTCTGTATTCTCGTTACAACCAGGGGAAACGAGAAGTTCACACCGCCTATCCGATAGGTGTAGAAGTTCTCATTGATGATATTGCCCAAAAGATGAAACATTTAAATGGAGGGAAAATTGGGGATGCATCCAAGATCCGATTTTGTCTGGAAATGGGACATACCAAGTACAGCCGTGATATCGACATCAAAGATGTCTACAGCGCTTGCTTGAAAGATTGGTATGAAAAATACTTGAAGAAAGTGGTGAATCTGACACTTGATGCCAAGCACCAAGGGGACGAAATTTGGGCGATAGGTGGAGGTTGCCTCTTACCTGGATTTAAAAAGTTGTTAGAAAAGAATGGCTTCAAAATACTGGATAATCCAGTGGAAGCTAATGTCTTTGGGCTTCTAGAAATGGCAAAAACCATTATTAGCAAGAATTCACCAAACACATCTCTTAAGTGAAGTTATAACAATGACAGATAAACAAGACTTAGCTCCGGAAAAAATTCGGCTCAAAGATAACTACCGAGAACGCATATTTGCAGAGTCCCAACAACTAGGTAAAAGTTACCTGGAGACGCTTTACTTTATCATTGATTGTTATTTTGTTTTCATAAAGGGTGGATTACCAGCACAAAAAGTAGCTTTTACGCCGATTAATACTGAGTCAAACCAACTTATTCAGCCGACTAAAGAGCTATCTACAGACTCTAAACCAGAGGATTCTGATGACCAAACCTTCAGCCTTGATTTTGATTTGTAAGGGAAATATAGGGCTCCCGTGAGGTTGGTCAGCCGATGCTGTAGTCTCAGAGTCAGCGCCCAAGGATGTCACCAGTCGAAGTTGGCTCAAAGGCATTGGCTTAGAACTGAAACCAGAAAAGACCCGTGTAGCACATACACCGCACCCACATTTAAGCGAGGATGGTCAAGCAGGATTTGATTTTCTGGGACACCATATTCAGCATAAAAAAGTGGGTAAATACCGAGAAAATAAAAATAGTTTCGGTACTCGTCTTGGTTTTATTACCCTCATTACCCCATCAAAAAAGGCGATTGATGCTCACAAAAATGATATGAAAAGCGTCATCACAAAATGTAAGTCTCGTTCCCAAGCGGAACTAATTAAAGACCTTAACCCTATTATTAGGGGATGGGCTTCATATTATAGAGTTTCAGACGCTGGAACTGTTGGGGATTTCGCCCGATTAGATAGAATAACTTATCTTCGATTAAGAAGATGGGCTAAAAGACAAACTGGAAGCATCAACCAGGGTCATCAAAAATATTGGCACACCATAGGTGACAACCATTGGGTATTCACCACTAAACCAGATAGTAACGGATTAAAGTTACTATCACATATCGAATTTCACTCCAGTGTTAACCATTATGTGAAGGTTAGAGGGGATAAAAGCCCATATGATGGTGACACTATCTACTGGAGTTTAAGGTTAAGTAATCATCCAGATTTACCTACTACAAAAAAGAAGCTACTTAAGCAACAAAAAGGTAAATGTATGGGATGTGGTTTAAATTTTCTTGAAGGTGATTTATTGGAGATTGACCACATAAAACCCCTGAGTTGTGGAGGTAAAAAGGAATGGAACAATCTTCAATTACTGCACCGTCATTGCCACGATGTCAAAACTGCCACTGATGGTAGTCAGAAGTCCCTCCGTGACAATAGGGAAACACATTGAGTAGCCGTGTGAAGGGATAACTTTCATGCACGGTTTCGGATGGGAGGGGTGGAACAGTAATGTTCCCCTCGACCCTATCAATGGGACACGTTGTAAAGTTTTGTAAAGCTAAGTACCAAAAACCTTGGTTTACCGTTGTTTCAGCCTCAGCCAAAACTTGGCTATTCAAATGAAGACATTCCCTAAAAGGGTCATTTATGGGCAAGTGCAAGGGACAAAGAAACGTAAAAGCTTGGTTTTAACGTGCAAAATTTTGATTCGTCCATTATCATTTTTGGGCAAGTTAGTAAATCAATAAAGCATTCGCTGCAATATTTATTTACAACGTGTCCCAATTTACAGGTATCTCGGCGGACACCCTACTAAGCTTCATTCTTTTACCGCATCTGATTTAGCACAAGTTGATATTCATACTTGGCTCGAATTACGCTCTCAATTGCAAAAACACCACAAAGCCAGAATTGAACAGTATCGATTTCGCAGAGACCCCAAGGCTTACTTGGCTAATCTAGAGAGTCGTCTTCTCTAGTGAATTTTACCACACTAGCTAATATCTTGCGTTTTCGGTCAAGTACTTCTACTAGACCGGCTCTCTAGACTTATCGCCCATTACCAATTAACACAAATGGCGACCAAAAGAAAGGATGACTATCAATCTGACTCAATTTAGCCTGACGCAATGCTTCATCTTTGTTCATTCCCTGCTTAATATTCTGGTAAAATTGCACCATAATTTCTTTAGTGGTTTTGTCATCTGCACTCCACAAACTAGCTATTACAGCTTTACTGCCAGCACGTTCAAACAGGTAAGCAAGCCCAGAAATTTCTTCACCATTGGATTCGGTTTGTAAACCTGTTTGACAAGCACTCAAGGTAATTAATTCCGTATTTTCTAGTCCCAATAAAGCAGCATCTCTAATATTGAATCTTTGGTCAGCAAACAGCAAAGTATTCTCTTCTAATCCCAAATTACGACAGCCACCTTTTTGGAAACAGCCATGCGTTGCTAAGTGCAGAATCGGAAAGCGCGGCAATTGGATTTTGAAAGTATTAAGTGTGGCTTCACTGTTAATAAATACTTCACTACCAGGGAAAATTGGCATAATATTTTTTACCTCTGCTTCTGCTTCTTTTAGCTCCAGGGGTGGCTTGGGAATAGGATTGCCAAATGCCAGGACTTTTTTAGCAACTGCGGGCGTTGTTGTTGCTTGCAGGGAATGAGTAGAAAGGCGAGTCAGGTAGCTAATGGGATATTTTTGAATTAGATATTGGTCTGTTTTACCGTCGTAGAGTGCTTCAAAGGGAATGTAACGCAGTTTGCCAGTGGCGATGAAGCTGAGTTGTTTGGGTTTGCTGGCTTGAATTTCTGCTTCTACTGGGCGAATTATTAAGTTGTAGAGTTGTTCTAAGTTGTCGAGGTATTCAGAATCGTGACGGTTGGTTAATTTTTCGTAGGTTTGTGTTATGAGAACATCAAATTTAGCAGGGTCAACAGGTATTTTTTTCACAGTTAGTTTGTCTCTGGTTAAGACAAACAAAGCAATTGTGTTGGGGAATTTTTCAACATTAGTCAGCAGCACAGGCTGAATCACTGTTGTACCTGCGGAAATGCTGGCTTTTAGTTCCGCAATATCTGTGGGTGTGGTTTCAAACAAGTCGGCTATTTCTGTAAAGCGAGTTCTAATTTCTTCTGCTTCCTTATAAAGCTGTTCCTGTAGTTTATTAACCTGTTGAGATACTTCTGGGGAAAAGTTTTTTTGCAAATCCTCTCGCAGACTTTGCAATTGAATGTTCTTTTGTTTCCACTGATCAATTGCTTTTTGTGCTTCTGGATTGGCGACTTTGGCATCAACAAGGCGAGAATAATCAGCTAAGTCAGCTACTGTCGCAAGGTTAGCCCATTCAAAAGCGCGTGCTGGCTGATTTTGGTTGATAAGTAAGTCAATTAAGCCAACTGCGCTACCTAGTTTGCTTTCTAAAAATGTTTTGCGATTTTCTCTGCCTATACCGCTACGAAGTTGTAAGGTAAGGTTTGCAGATTGTTCAAGATATTTGATGGCTTCAATGGGCTGCTTAGTATGTCGGTAAACAATACCCATATTACTGAGAGTGGTGGCTTCCCCTAAACGGTTGCCCACCTCTCGGCTAATCAGTAAGGCTTGGTTGTAGTGTTTGAGGGCAGTAGCCTTGTCTCCTAAAGCGGCGTGTATTTTCCCCGTCTGGTTGAGAATGGCGCTTTCATAGATTTTGTCGTTGAGGTGGCGGGTGATGATCAGGGCTTGCTGGTAGGCATTGAGGGCACTGCCCCAATCTGCTGAAGCGATGTAGTAGCTACCAATGCCCATCAGCGCGGCGGTTTCCACTGTTTTGTTGCCCGCAGATTGGGCAAGCGGGAGAGCCTGGTTGTAGGACTTCAGCGGATTTGCATTTGGATCGCTCCCTGTAGCCATATCAAGATCGCCAAGATTATTCAAGGTAGCGGCGGCTCTCCCTTTGTCGTTGAGTTGATACCACAGGGGCAAAGCTTGCTTATAGTAGTCGCGGGCAGCATTTGGGTTGGCTAGATATTTGTAGAGTTGCCCCAAGCTGTTGAAAATCGCTGCTTGTTCCGCGATCGCCCCAGCTTGCCGAGCTAGGGGCAGAGCTTCAGTATAAGCATTGAGGGCAGCTTGAAACTCTCCTAAGTTAGCTCGAATATCGCCGATATAGAGTAAGACTTCAGCTGCCTTAGCAGGGTTTTTGTTGGCATCGTAAAGCTTCAAGGCATCTTTTAACTTCTGGAGGGCAAGTTTTCTGGACGCAAGGGTTCCTTGCTGACTTAGTTGAACAGCTTGTCGAACAATGTCAGCTTGTTGATTATTATTCACAGGCAGGTGTGTCTGTGAATTTTGGAGGGCTGTAACCTGTTCTGCTTGAGCCGCAATTGCCTCTGCCGCGTCCCACAAGCGAGCGGTATTGTCTCGACTCACGGTAATAATCTGGCGACCATCTGAACTGAAAACAGCACTGGTAATCACGGTCTTGTGCCCGCGAAAAATAGCTAACAGCTTGCCTTTCTTATCCCACAAACGCGCAGTGTTATCTTGACTAGTCGTGATAACGCGATTGCCATCGGGGCTGAATTTTGCCCGCTCGACTCTGTTTTCGTGCTGAAAAACAGTCAAAAGATTACCTTGTTTATCCACAAGGCGGGCAGAATTATCCAAATTAGTAATGAGAATATGATGACCGTCAGGGCTGAATTTCGCACTGGTGACCCTACCCAGTTGAACAGCAGTTGAGGTATTGCCTTCCCTAGTCCATAGCTCTGCATTTGGGCTAAGGCTACCTCCTGGATTATTCAGTGGATGATAGCTAAGAATGAGAAGATGGCGATCGTCAGGGCTGAATTCAACATGAGTTACCTCTCCTTCATGCCGGAACTTAGCCAAGAGATTAGCTTTTCTATCCCAGAGGCGAGCATCTTCAAAAAAACCGGCAGTGAAAATGTAGCGACCATCGGGGCTAAATATCGGACTGTGGACACGCTTCTTATGCCCTTTAAACTCGGTTATGAGATTTCCTTTTTTGTCCCAAAGGTAGGCAGTTTTCTCTTCAGCAGTAAGAACAAAGTTACCGTCGGGGCTAAATGTAGCACTATGTCCCTGAAACTCAGCTATACGCTTACCTTGTCTATCCAATAGAAGATAGCTCAGATGTGTAAACCCGCCTGCTAAAAGTATGTGTTGCCCGTTGGAACTGAATTGTGCCCGCACAGGCTTATTCTCACGTAGATCGTAAATCGTGAAAGAATGCCCTTCCCTGTCCCAAAGGCGAGCAGTTCCATCTAAGCTAGTAGTAAGAATCTGGCGACTATCGGGACTAAATTCAGCACTATCAACAGCCTGCTCATGCCCCCGGAGCGTTGCTAAGAGCTTGCCTCTTCTATCGTACAGACGTGGTTCTCTCCCATTAAAAGTTCTTGTGAGAATGTAGTTTCCATCTGGGCTAAATTCAGCACTATCAACAGATTGTTCATGCTCTAGAAGTGTCAGTTGCGCGTTTTGTTGAGCTACCTGTTGATCAAAAGTTGATAATGCTTCTGCTTGCTGAGGTTGAGCCGCTAATGTCGTTACGATATTCCACAAGCGAGCGGTATCGCCTCCCCAGGTAAAAATCTGGTTCCCATCTGGGCTAAATTCCACGCCACTAATTTTATTCTCGCGTCGAAAACCAGCAAGGAGTTTTCCTGCTCTGTCCCAGATTTGCATGGTTTGATCCTCCCAGCTACTCCCACTGGTGGTGAGAATATAGGCTCCATTGGGGCTAAATTCTGCCTTTTGGACAGGCTGCTCATGCTGGAAAACAGCTACGGCTTTACCCTTTGCATCCCAAAGGCGAGCAGTTTTATCATCGCTGCCTGTAAGGATATAGCGACTATCTGGGCTGAATTCTGTAGTGTTAATATCGGCTGTATGTCCCCGAATAACGCCAAGATAACTGCCATTTCCGTCCCAGAGGCGGCGAATATCTCTATGACTGCTCGTGACAATCAGGCGACCATCCGGGCTAAACCTGGCATTGTCGAGTTCAGCATGTCCATGACTGTCAGAATAGTTCTCGATCTTAGCTATAAGCTTCCCTTGCCTGTCCCAAAGGTAGGCAACATGACTCCGAAAAGCCGTTGTGATAATACTGTGACCGTCAGGGCTGAATTCCGCACTCATGAGGCGACTCTCATGTGGAAGAGTCACTAGAGGATTGCCACGGATGTCCCAGAGTTGAGCCGTGTTATCCCGACTTGCCGTTAGTATTTGCTTTCCATCAGGGCTAAATTCGGCAATGTCAATGTCGCCCTTATGCCGTAATTCAGCCAGAAGCTTACCTTGTTTATCCCACAGGCGACCAGTTTCGTTTGCGTAGTCAATGGTGAGAATTAGGCTGCTATCGGGGCTGAATTTCGTGATACGTCCCCCCCGAAGTGGGGCTAATAATTTGCCTTGTCTGTCCCACAGGTAAAGGGAGCTTCCATGTCCAATAGTAGTGAGGACGCGAGTACCATCGGGACTAAATACAGCACTCTTGACCTCATCGTTATGCTGGAAGACAACAATTGAATTCCCCGCTTTGTCCCACAAACGGGCAGTGTTATCATCACTAGCTGTGAGAATATATTTCCCATCAGGGCTAAATTTTACACTATTGATATTTCCCTTATGCCCTACAAACACGGACTGTTGTCCATCCAAGGCTTGCGCGAATTGCTGATTGTGTGGTGAAGCGGGTACTTCTGCTGTTACTGGCTGAGGTGCTGTGAAGTTTCTGGGTCGGGCGTTGATGGGTGTATCAGCAACAGTGGTAAAGACCACACTCATCACAAAAGCTAAGCAGCGGCGATCTATCCTGCCAAATTTATTGGGAACCATCATCGCTGTTGACACTTCACACTAGAGCCGCCATGCCACTCCCTGCCATGACCTGAATTTTTAGATATTGCCACCATGCAACCCATTGCAAAAGCCTACAATCAAAATATCTTCCTCCTTCAAATTATACGGAAATTTTCCGTGTCCGACTCGTTTCCAGGTAAATTCATAACCGAGAGTATGTAATGAAAATATAATTCAATACGTATAACTGTTCCATTGATGTAAGTGAAAACCCTGCCTTTGAGGAGACAAATGACTCCCTATCTGCCCACAGTGAGCATACTAGGAATTATGCAGGCTGAAGCTGGGGTCAGGGCGCAATCAGTTGTAAAACAAGCAGGTAACAACGGGAGCAACGCGATTTTGTGAGGT